>NZ_JBEZEZ010000015.1:0-125670 GCF_040649155.1 Streptosporangium sp. NPDC049046
AACCCGGAAGTTAAGCTCTTCAGCGCCGATGGTACTGCACCGGGGACGGTGTGGGAGAGTAGGTCACCGCCGGACAATCTTTCATGAAAGGGCTCTCACCGTTTGGTGGGGGCCCTTTCGTGCTTTCCAGGGCCTTTTTCAAGCGATGCCCAGCGGGGTCCCGAGGGCGGTCCAGCGGCGCTCAAGCGGTGTTCCGAACCTCCAGACGTCGAAGGCCGGGACTCCCGAGCCTCCACGTTCCAGGCCGGCAGAGGCAAGGACTCCGGGGAAGTTCCCGGGCCTCTGCGAGGCGAAGGGGTTCTGTGAGACGAAGCCGCTTTCGCTTCACGGGCGTCACGTTCTGACGGTCGGCACCGGGCCCGCCTGAGTACGACGAAACCCTCGATGCGCAACCCTGGGCGTGGAGCTCGCCGAGCGTGTCACGGAGAGCCGGCCGCTGTTCATGCACCAGCCGAAGCGTGATCGTCGCGGCGATGCTCATGATCGGGAAGCGATGCTCGACCTACGCTGAGGCGCGCGGCGGGGTGGTGTTCTCCTTTCTTCGTTCTCCTCGCCGGGATGATCGGTTCCCCTCGGCCTTGAGCCCCCTACGGTCAGCTACTTTTGTCAAATTTGACAGAAGTTTCAGCGTGGCCGACCGAAGTCACCGCTCAATACGTTCTGTGATCACCCGTGTCGGGGTGGGGTGGGAGTGACCGGCGAGACGCAGGTCGAGTCGCGTGACGGCTCCAGGGGAGGGGCGTCTCTGGAGTGCCTCGTAGGGCCGTTTGCCCATATTGTTACAAACCGAGTCTATTGCGACGTTCCGCGCGTGGCCACCCCGCCTGATCAGGCAAGATCTCTCGATCGGGGGTGTATGGGAGCGTGTCCGGTACGGCTCCACCCCGGAAGGACTTTGGTCGTCCGTCGTAGAAAGTTCAAGTGATCATGGCAAAAGTTCTTCCAAAAGGTGCAGAAGACGCGTAACTTCCACGCCAAGTTCTCTGCACACCACCGAGAGGACGAAGTGAGTCGGCCGGCGGCGTCCGCAGGCGGATCTCCTCGAAGAGGCGACCCGCGGGTGGGGGCCGGGGCCTGCGGCGGAAGGGAGTCGGTGGTCACCCGGCTGAGGCATCGGGGACCGCAGGGCTCCATCCACCCACACGAAGGTAGGAAAACATGAGTGCACACGAAGAAGAGACCGACGAGATCGCGGGCGCGCTGCGCCGCAGGCTCGGGCTGAACCGCCGCCAGTTCCTCGCCGCCACGACGGGGGTCACCGCGGTGGCCGCCATGTCGGCGGTGGGTCCGCTCGCGTCGGCCGCGTACGCGTCCCCCGACGGCGACCAGGAGCGCGGGAAGGGCCACGGCCACGGTCACCAGGACGCCCTGGTGCCGGAGGCGAAGCGGGGCATCATCCTCTACACGGTCCGTGACGTCGTCTCCCGCGACCCGGCGATGAACCTGCCGGCGGGCTTCCGGCGCGTGTTCGAGGAGCTCTCGCGGATCGGCTACAAGCAGGTGGAGTTCGCCGGCTACCGCCAGCACGCGAACGCGGAGGGCGGAGCCGACCTGGAGACCGTCGAGGGTGCCCGGCTGCTGCGCCGGTGGCTCGACGACAACGGACTCAAGGCCCAGGGCAACCACGGCTTCATTCCCAGCTCCTGGCCGCTCACCCAGGCCGATCTCGACCGCTTCAAGAGGACGCTGGAGATCGCCAACATCCTCGGCATGGAGCACGTGGGCACCGGCAGCGACCCGACCAACAGCGCCTACAAGGCGGACTGGGACCTCGCCGCCCAGAAGTGGAACGGTCTCGGCGCGCTCGCCTCGGCCGCCGGTCTCAAGCTGTACACGCACAACCACGACGCGGCCTACAGCTTCCTTCTCGACGAGGGACCCCTCGACGAGCTGGGTCGGCCCACCCGCTCGTCGGGCGTCCGGAAGCTGGAGTACTTCCTGGAGATCACCAACCGCAGGGACGTCTATCTCGAGCTGGACATCTACTGGGCGCACGTGGCGCAGTACAAGCACCGCGAGTACGTCGCGCACAACGGCAAGACCCGGACCGACATCTTCGACCCCCTGAAGCTCGTGAAGCAGAACGACAAGCGGTTCCCGCTGTTCCACGCCAAGGACGGGAAGTCCAGTGCCACCGCCAACGGCTACGACATGGTGCCGTTCGGAACCGGTGACATCGACTACCAGGCCTTCTTCTCCAAGCTGGACATCGAGAAGCGCCATAACCCGATGTACGAGCAGGACAACGCGCCAGGCGGGACCGCCGAGCCGGGCCGCTCGCTCCAGTACGCCGACCTGAGCTACCAGAACCTCTCCGCCCTGCGCCGTCACTGAGAGTTCGGCGCATACCTTAACCGCACCTCAGAGCACACACCTCGAAGAAGAATCCGAGGAAGAACCCGAGGAAGGATCCAGCGGATCCGGAGGGTTCGGCGGACCGCCACGTGATCGAAGCCGTTGCCGCGGCACGCGTGGCGGCCCGCCATGTCCTGATACCCCCCTGAAGAAGAGGCTCAGGAAGTTGAAGCTTACCCGCGCCATGCTCGGCGGAGCACTGGCCGCCCTGCTGTTTCCCCTGGCGGTGCCCAGTGCCGCCCCCGCACAGGCCCAGCTCCAGGACGCGGCCACGAACTGGTCGAACTACGAGAAGATCACGCTGACCAAGAACGTCGGCGAGCCGATCGACATGGCGGTCCTGCCGGACAGCAGAGTCCTGCACACCGCCCGCAACGGTGACATCCGCCTGACCGACGGCGCCACCGGTATCACCAAGATCATTAACACGATCCCCGTCTACGCGAACTCCGAGGACGGCCTCCAGACGATCGCGATCGACCCCGGGTTCGCCGAGAACAAGTGGGTCTACGTCTACTACGCGCCGAAGACGATGACGGCCCCGTACCCGGAGACGACCCCCACCGGTTCCGCGCCCAACTCGCTGCCCGCGGGCGCGGACGAGTCGTACTGGGACCAGTGGAAGGGCTACAACCAGCTGTCACGGTTCAAGTGGACCGGTGACGCGCTGGACCTGTCCACCGAGCAGGTGATCATCAAGGTCGAGGTGCAGCGCGGGCAGTGCTGCCATGTCGCGGGCGACATGGACTGGGACGCCGAGGGCAACCTCTACCTCGCCACCGGCGACAACACGCCCGCGGGTACGCCCGGCGCCAACGGTATGGCGCCCAACAACGACGCCCCGGGGATGAACCCCGGACTGGACTCGCGGCGTGGCGCGGGCAACAGCAACGACCTGCGCGGCAAGATCCTGCGGATCACCGTGAAGGAGGACGGCTCCTACACCGTCCCGGCGGGCAACCTCTTCCCGCCGGGAACGGCCAAGACCCGTCCCGAGATCTTCGTGACGGGGCTGCGGAATCCCTTCCGCATGGACGTCGACGACGTGACCGGCACGGTCTCCTGGGGCGACTACGGTCCCGACGCCGGGGCGCCCGATCCCGCCCGGGGACCCCTGGGCTACGTCGAGTGGGACGTCACCCCCATCGACAAGCCGATGAACGGCGGCTGGCCCTACTGCACGGGAAACCACTTCAACTACAACGACTGGAACTTCGCGACCGCGACACCGCGCGAGTGGTTCGACTGCGCGGCGGGGCCGGTGAACACCTCCCGCTGGAACACCGGCGTGGACAAGCTGCCGCCCGCGACCCCGGCCACCCTCTACTACGGTGACAACAACACCCACCAGCCCGCGGAATGGGCCGGGCTCACCGACTTCGAGCCCGCGGGCGGCCAGGGACCGATGGGGGGTCCCGTCTACCACTACGACGCGGCGAACCCCTCGACGACGAAGTTCCCCGCGTACTGGGACAAGAAGTTCTTCTTCGCCGAGTTCTCGCAGGACTATCTCGCGGCGTTCACCCTGGCGGGGCCCGGCGGGCCGGTGACCAAGCTCGAACACTTCCTGCCCAACAGCGCGCTGAACGCGGCGGTGATGCCGATCACCGACAGCCCGATAGACATCGAGTTCGGCCCCGACGGGTCGCTGTACGTGCTCGACTACGGCGACGGCTTCTTCCGTGCCAACCCCGACTCGGGTCTGTACCGCATCGACTACGCCGAGGGGAACAAGACCCCGCAGGCGAAGATCGTCGCCAAGCCGTCGTCGGGTAGCACCGCGCCTCTCGCCGTCGACTTCAGCGCGGCCTCGTCGACCGACGCCGAGCCGGGCCCGCTGACCTACGAGTGGGACTTCGACGGCGACGGGACCTTCGACGCCACCGGTGTGACGGCCTCGCACACCTACCCCGCGCTCGGGCAGTACGTCGCCAGGCTCCGCGTGACCGACGCGCAGGGCAAGTTCGGGCTCACCTCCACCGAGATCACCGTGGGCAACACCGCGCCCGAGGTGACCATCCAGGCGCCGGGGAACGGCTCCTTCTTCAACTGGGGCGACGCGGTGCCGTTCCAGATCAAGGTCTCCGACAAGGAGGACGGCGACAACCCGGTGTGCAGCCGGGTGCAGTGGACCTTCGGCCTCGGTCACGACACGCACGCGCACCCGGAGACCCTCGGTTCCGGATGCTCGGGCGCGTGGCCGACACCGGCCGACGCCCCCGAGCACGGTGAGACCGAGAACATCTTCGGCGTCGTCGTCGTGAGCTACCGGGACAACGGCGCCGGTGACATCCCCGGGGCGGTCGGTGACGCCACGCTCATCCTCAACCCCAAGGAGCTGCAGGCCGAGCACGCCGACGCGAGCAGCGGTGTGACCAAGGTGGAGGACGCGAGCGCGTCCGGCAGGGCGAAGATCACGTCGTTCGACGCCGGTGACTGGATCTCGTACGACCCGGTGAACTTCGCCGGTATCACCAGTGTGAAGACCCGCGCCTCCGGTGCGGGAACGCTCTCCCTGCGATGGGGTTCGGAGACGGCGGAGCCGTTCGCCACCGTCACCGTGCCGGCAGGATCGGGCTGGCAGAGTGTGGAGACCGCGCTCACCGGTGCCCCGACCGGCAGCGGCGAGCTCTACGTCACCTCGACCGGCGGCGTGGAGGTCGACGGGTTCACCTTCCAGGGTGACGGTGTCGCCGACAAGACGCCCCCGACCGTGTCGGCCACGCTCGCCCCGGCCCAGCCGGGCGGGGAGAACGGCTGGTACACCGGGAACGTCACGCTGACGGTCACCGCGACCGACAACGGCACGGTGGCGAGCAGGCAGTACTCGCTCAACGGCGGTACGACGTGGCTGAACGCCAACAACCCGGTCACCCTGAGCGCGGAGGGCGCTCTCGAGGTGCGCTACCGGGCGACCGACAACGCGGGCAACGTCTCGCAGATCGGCACCGTCACGGCGAAGATCGACAAGACCGCCCCGGTCCTGTCGGTGAGCGGGGTGGAGCCGGGCAAGTACGGCGACTCCGCGTTCATCACGCCCGTCTTCTCGGCGTCCGACGCGGCCTCGGGAGTGGCGAGTGTGACGGCGGCCATCGGTGACCTGGAGGTGGTCTCCGGCAAGGCGATCGCCCTGTCGAAGCTGGCGCTCGGCACGCACACGCTGACCGTCACCGCGAAGGACAAGGCGGGGCACGTCACGAAGCAGACCGTCGCGTTCGAGGTCACAACCTCCTTCGCCGACGTGCGCAAACTCCTCGACCGCTTCAAGGCGGAGGGCTCGGCGCGGGGCGGCGTCCTCGATGTCCAGCTCGACCAGGCTACGAAGCACGCGGAGGCTGGGAGGAAGAACGCCGCGATCGCCTCGCTGGAGGTCTTCGTGAAGCTCGCCCAGCGTGAGCTCTGGGTGCCCGACACGAAGGCGCGTGACGTGCTCGTACGGGACGGGCAGGCGCTGATCGCGCAGCTGCGCGCCCCGGCCGGCGGCTGACGCGGGGCGCGGGGGGAGGGCCCGACCGGCTCTCCCCCCGCGTTCGGCGTGCAGGTGTCAGGGGGCGCTGAGGTCCAGGTCCTTGATCCTGGGATCGCCCTCGTCGGCGAAGTAGTGGTCGGGCTTGGTGGAGTCGTCGCCCTCGGCCATCCTGGCGGAACGCGCGATGACGGTACCGAGCGCGGCGACGGCGAGGTTGACCGCGAGGGCGAGGATGCCCGCGTAGATCGTCATCTTGGTGTCCAGTCCCAGCTTCTCCAGCGGGAACGCCGACCCCGCGAAGTGCAGCTTGCCGGTGGCCGGGTTGCCGATGTTGTAGAGCAGGAGCATCCCGGCCCCCATGCCGGCCACCCAGCCGGCGATCAGGCCGCCCCGGTGGAACCAGCGGGTGTAGAGGCCGAGCGCCACCGACGGGAGCGTCTGCAGGATGATGACACCGCCGATGAGCTGCAGGTCGATGGAGAAGCCGGTATCCAGGAACAGGATGCACAGCACCGCGCCGACCTTGACGAGCAGCGAGGTGATCTTGGAGACGCGGGCCTCGTCGGCGTCGCTCGCGTCCCGGTTCAGATACTCCTTGTAGATGTTGCGAGTGAACAGGTTCGCCGCGGCGATGGACATGATGGCCGCGGGGACCAGCGCGCCGATGCCGATCGCGGCGTAGGCGACGCCGGTGAACCAGTCGGGGAACATCCTGTCGAACAGCTGGGGCACGATCGTGTTGTTGTCGGTGCCGATGGGCTGGATCCCGGCCGCGATGGCCATGAAGCCCAGCAGGGCGATCAGGCCGAGCAGCAGGCTGTAGGCGGGGAGCGCCGACATGTTCCGCTTGATCACGTCGCGGTTCCTGGAGGCGAGGATGCCGGTGACGCTGTGCGGATAGAGGAACAGCGCGAGCGCCGAGCCCAGGGCGAGCGTGACGTACTGCAGCTGGTTGTTCGCGTTGAGCAGGATCCCGTCGCCGGGTGCGGCGCTGGCGTCGAACTTGGCCTGGGCGGCGTCGAAGATGCCCGACCAGCCGCCCTCGATCTGGGCGGGGATCGCGAAGATCGCGACCAGGATCACGATGTAGATCAGCGTGTCCTTGACGAACGCGATCAGCGCGGGCGCGCGCAGGCCCGACTGGTAGGTGTACGCGGCCAGGATCGCGAACGCGATGATGATCGGCAGATGACCGGTCACCCCCATCGACTTCAACACGGCCTCGATGCCGACGAGCTGAAGCGCGATGTAGGGCATCGTCGCGACGATGCCGGTGATCGCGACCAGCAGCGCGAGGGTGGGGGAGCCGAACCTGGCCCGGACGAAGTCGGCCGGGGTGACGAAGCCGTGCACGTGCGAGACCGACCAGAGGCGGATCAGCACCAGGAACACGATCGGGTAGACCACGATGGTGTACGGCACCGCGAAGAAGCCCATCGCGCCCGCCCCCCAGAGCAGGGCGGGTACGGCCACGAAGGTGTAGGCGGTGTAGAGGTCGCCGCCGACCAGGAACCAGGTGACCCACGAGCCGAAGTTGCGGCCGCCGAGTCCCCACTCGTCGAGGCTGGCCAGGTTCTCCGGGCGGCGCCAGCGCGCGGCCACGAATCCCATGCCGCTGACCACCAGGAACAGCACGGAGAAGATGATGATCTCTGTCAGGTGGGCTTCCATCGGGTCACCGCCGCCGCTTCGTCATCCGGTACACGATCGAGGTGCACGTGACACCGATCGCGATGAAGGCGAGCTGGAGCCAGTAGAACATCGGGAAACCGAAAAGCCGGGGTTCATCGGAATTGTAGAGAAGCGGGAGCAAAGGTAGGATGATCGGCACGATAAGCAGCCAGTTCCATGGGCTGCGATCGCTCCGGTCCCCGTTTGGAGTGGTCAACGCGGTCTCCTTGAGCTGGAGAATGGACGCCCGGGCAGGGATATCCCCTTCGGCTGACCGGCAGCGTAATTACGCCGCCGTTCCATTCGGGTCACCGAGCGCCGAGTGGCACGTGTGGCGCGACGAACGGTGGCTCGGCCCCGCCGCCGAGGTTCCAGGCCAGGTCGCGGGCGTCGTACGTCTCCGAGTCCTTCACTTCGCCGCCGGTATCCCACCGATCGCCGACCTCTCGGCGCGGCTTCCTTGACAATATGGAGTGCATTTCGTAAAGGCGTACAGGCAGGATTGGCCGCCTCTCGCCTCCCGCCTCCCATGTGGCGCGAATGGGTCCTTCCTGTCGTGGGCGCCGCAGCGGTTACCGGTCATCGTTTGACTGGTAGGAAATCTCCTACCTATTCTTGGGGCATGACCATCACACACATCCAGTTGCTCTCCCTGCCCGTCGCCGACCAGGAGCGGGCGAAGAACTTCTACGTCGGCACGCTCGGCTTCGATCTCGTCTCCGACAATCCGATGGGGCCCGATCGGCGATGGGTGCAGGTGGCTCCCAAGGGCGCCGACACCGCCATCACGCTCGTCACCTGGTTCGACACCATGTCGCCAGGCTCGCTCAAGGGCCTGGTGCTTGAGACCGACGACCTCGACGGTGACGTGGCGGAGTTGAGCGGCCGCGGGGTGGCGATCGAGGGGGGCATCCAGCAGTCGCCGTGGGGGCGGTACGTCACCTTCGACGACCCCGACGGCAACGGGATCGTGTTGCAGACCACCGTGGTGAACGTGTCCGCCGGTGGCTGAGACGGATGTGTTCGCCGCGGTGGCCAACCCCACCAGGCGCCGGTTGCTCGGCCTGCTCCTGGACGGTGGCCCGCAGCCGGTCCAGGAACTGGCCAGCCACTTCGACATGCGCCGGCCGAGTCTGTCGGAGCATCTCAAGGTACTCAAGGACGCCGGCCTGGTGGTCGAGCGCAGGGCCGGTCGGCAGCGGCTGTACTCGTTGAACTCCGAGCCGCTGCGAGAGATGTCGGAGTGGCTCACGCCGTACGAGCGGTTCTGGCGGGAGAGACTCTCCAGCCTTCGTGACCTTCTGGACGCCGAGGACGATGACTGACCCGACCCTGATCCAGACCGATCAGTATCTCGCCCACCCGCCCGCGCGGGTCTGGCGGGCGCTCACCGACACCGACCTGCTGGCGCGCTGGCTGATGCCCAACGACTTCAAGCCGGTCGTCGGTCACCGGTTCACCTTCAGGACCGAGCCGAAACCGAAACACGGCTTCGACGGCGTCGTGCACTGCGAGGTCCTCGACCTGGAGCCGGAACGCCTGCTGCGCCTGTCCTGGAGGGGCGGGAGGCTGGACACCACAGTGGTCTGGAGGCTGGAACCCGAAGGGCGCGGCACCCGGCTGTTCCTGGAGCACGCCGGGTTCGACCCCGACGATCCCATCCAGCGGCGCACGCGCGCCATCCTCGATGGGGGGTGGCGCTCGCACGTCCTCCGTGCACTGGAGGAGGCGCTGGCGACCGGCTGATCCCGGCCGGGCGCCACGTTCCTTCGCTTTCCCCCGGCCGTTTCGGTTGTCGCGTTCTTCGGCAGGCGTGGCGCGAAAACATGACAGAGGATGTCCTGTTTTCGCGTCACGCTGATCTCATGACAAGAGCGCTGGAAGGGAAGGTCGCCCTGGTCGCGGGGGCGACGAGGGGGACCGGGCGGGGCATCGCGGTGGAGCTGGGCGCGGCCGGTGCCACGGTCTACTGCACCGGGAGGAGCACGCGGGCACGACGCTCGGAAATGGGCCGCCCGGAGACCATCGAGGAGACGGCCGAGCTGGTGACCCGTGCCGGTGGGCGGGGCGTCGCGGTCCAGGTGGATCACCTGGAGTCGGAGCAGGTGCGCCTCCTGGTGGAACGGATCAGCAACGAGCAGGGCAAACTCGACATCCTGGTCAACGACGTCTGGGGCTCCGACTCGCTCACCGAGTGGCACGTCCCCGTCTGGAAACACTCTCTCGACGACGGTCTGCGCATCCTCCGGCTGGCGGTGGACACTCACCTCATCACCAGCCACCACGCCCTGCCCCTGCTGATCGAGAATCCCGGGGGCATGGTGATCGAGGTGACCGACGGCACCCTGGAGTACAACATTTCCAACTACCGGCTCTCGGCCTTCTACGACCTGGCCAAGATCTCGGTGAACCGCCTGGCGTTCATCCAGGGTCACGAGTTGCGCCCGCACGGCTGCGCCGCGATCTCGCTCACCCCCGGCTGGCTCAGGTCGGAGAACATGCTGGAACTCTTCGGCGTCACCGAGGAGAACTGGCGGGACGCCACTGCCAAACAGCCGCATTTCGTGATCTCCGAGACACCCGCCTACACCGGTCGCGCGGTCGTCGCCCTCGCCGCCGACGAGGACCGGATGCGCTGGTCGGGGCAGTCGGTGTCCAGCGGGCAACTCGCCCAGGTGTACGGCTTCACCGACGTCGACGGCAGCAGGCCGGACGCCTGGCGCTACATCGAGGAGGTCGAGAGCAAGGGGAAACCCGCCGACGCCACCGGCTACCGCTGACCGGCGCCGCGACCGCCGGTTCGGCCCGCCGTGAGGGATCAGCGGCCCCAGGGGGGCGTAAGAGGTCAGCGGTTCGAAGGCCGGGCCCGTCGCGAGGGGGCAGTGCTCCCGAGATTGGAATCGTCGTGAGAGGTCAACGGTCCGGCGTGCCGGTGTCATCGGAGGAGCGGGGAGCGGAGTACAGGCCGTGCAGGCGGACCGCGGCCTCGGCGAGGCGGGCCCGGAGGCCGGGTGGGTCGACGACCTCGGCCTCCGGGCCGAAACCGAGGATCTGGGCGTAGGCGACCTCCGGCGACTCGACGGGCAGGCGGAACGTGACCCACCCCTGCTCGTCGGGCTCGCCGGCGGAGGCCAGGGCGGCGTCGAGAGCGGCGGGATCGGCGACGGAGGGGAGCGCGCGGCGGCCGGCGGGACTGAGCCGTACGGTGACGTGCGTGGTGAGCAGGGACCCGGCGAACCGCGCCACCCGCTCCGTCCAGAAGGCGGCGAGGTCGAAGGCGCCGTCCCGCTCGAAGCGCAGGTCCGAGTGGATCTGGACCTCGTCGAAGCGGTCGACCCGGTAGATGGCGAACCGGGTCGCCAGGTACCAGACTCCCGCCTTCAACACGAGCCCGTACGGCTCCAGGCGCCGGGCGGTGCCGGCCTGCCGGGTGTCCGCGGTCTGCTCTGCGTCCCCGGCCTGTCCGTCGCGCTCGGTCCGCCCGTGGTCCCCGGACTGCTCGGTCCCTCCGCTCGGCCTGTCACGCTCACTCCGCCCGGTGTCTTCGGGGCGCCCGATCCGCCCGGTCTTCATGGTCTCGCCCGATGGCCCTGTCTGTTCGCCAGGGCGGTGGCGCGCGGCACGCCGGTAGAGGGCGGTGACCGGGTGATCGCCCCACACCGCTCTGGCCAGGGGCGCCAGCGCCTGCGGCGGAGGCCGCTCGCTCGCGAACCAGCCGGGGGCGTCCAGGTGGAAGCGCTGGGCCGCGGTCGCGGGGGCGTCGCGGAGGCCGGGAGAGAGCGCGGCCGCGGCTTTCAGCCGCGCCGTGGCCGCCACCTCGCTCAGCCCCATCTCCCGCAGGGCCTGGGGAACCCCCGACAGGAACAGTGCTTCCGCCTCGGCCCGGTCAAGGCCGGTGAGACGGGTGCGGTATCCGTCAAGCAGCCGGTAGCCGCCACCTCGCCCGCGGTCGGCGTACACCGGCACGCCGGCCTCGGAAAGGGCCAGCACGTCACGGTGGACGGTCCGCTCGGAGACCTCCAGTTCCCGGGAGAGCTCCGCCGCGGTCATCCCGCCCCGGCCCTGGAGCAACAGGACCAACGACATCAACCTGGCCGCACGCACCCTCCGACCCTAGCCCCGGTGACGGTGACGGTGACGGTGACGGTGACGGTGACGGCCGGAAGGGGAGCGGGTGGCGGGTGGAGCCGGACCGGGCGACGACCCGGCGGACAATCCGGCCGGGTGTCGAGCCGCGAGTCTTTTGCATAGGTTTCATGGGGTTTTTGGCCCCTGTGGAGCGTCGAGGACCCGCCACCGCGTCACGTTGCATGATCGCGGTTGCCGCCGGTACTCTGGCCACATGCGACACCCGATTACCCTTCAGTGGTGGCGCCGCTTCTAGGCGGCGCAGGTTTCGCATTCGCGAGCAGACAAACGGCCGCCCGGGGAGGTGGCCTTTTCTGTGTCCGCCCCCTCAGGGCATCAGGGAAACAAGAGGGGCGATACCGCAGTGGAGACGAGCCGATATACCACCGCCGGCGGCATAGGGGTCGAGGTCACCGCGTCCGACGTGCCCGAGACGGTGCTTGAGGACGTCGTCACGACGCTCGGCGAGCGCCGTGGCGGAGTGCTCTCTTCCGGGATGGAGTATCCGGGCCGCTACAGCCGATGGCACCTCGCCTATGTCGACCCCTGCCTGGAGATCGTGGCCAGGGGACGCAGGATCTCCGCCCGCGCGCTGAACGCCCGGGGCAGGGTGGTCCTGCCCGCCGTCGTGTCCTGCCTGCTGGCGGCCGGCAAGCCCGTCGAGGAGCCGACGGCCGATCTCGTCGAGGTCTACGTGGCGGAGTCGGAGGACATCCTCCCCGAGGAGATGCGCAGCCGCCGCCCCACCGTTTTCACCGCGATCCGCGAGGTCATCGCCGTTTTCAAGGGAGAGAACGAGCATCTGGGCCTGTACGGCTCCTTCGGCTACGACCTGGCCTTCCAGTTCGA
The DNA here is from genome assembly GCF_040649155.1 of Streptosporangium sp. NPDC049046. Classification (NCBI taxonomy): domain Bacteria; kingdom Bacillati; phylum Actinomycetota; class Actinomycetes; order Streptosporangiales; family Streptosporangiaceae; genus Streptosporangium; species Streptosporangium sp. NPDC049046. Next base: position 12,473 of record NZ_JBEZEZ010000015.1, read on the forward strand.
GCCGATCAGGCAGGTCCTGACCCGGGCCGCCGACCAGCGTGACCTCGTGCTCCACCTGCCCGACCGGGTGATGGTGATCGACCGCAAGAGGGAGACCAGCAAGGAGTTCCGCTACGAGTTCACCGTGGACGGCGTATCCACCCACGGGCTCGAGCGCGAGGGGGAGGTCGTGCCGCTGCCCGCGCTCCCGTCCGAGCTTCCCGCCGACCCGGAGAAGGGCTCCTACGCCAAGGTCGTGGCCGCGGCCAAGGAGAAGTTCGTCCGCGGTGACCTGTTCGAGGTCGTCCCAGGCCAGGTCTTCCACGCCCCCTGCACCGACCCGGCCGCCTTCTACCGGGGACTGCGCACGGTGAATCCGGCGCCGTACGAGTTCCTGTTCAACCTCGGCGAGGGCGAGCACCTGGTCGGTGCCTCACCGGAGATGTACGTCCGGGTCAGCGGCGACCGCGTCGAGACCTGTCCCATCTCCGGCACCATCGCCCGAGGCGGCAACCCCATCGAGGACGCCGACGCGATCCGGACCCTCCTGTCCAGCGTGAAGGAGGAGTCGGAGCTGACCATGTGCACCGATGTGGACCGCAACGACAAGTCCCGCATCTGCGTGCCGGGGACGGTCCAGGTGATCGGCCGGCGTCAGATCGAGATGTACTCCCGGCTCATCCACACCGTCGATCACATCGAGGGCCGGCTGCGTCCCGAGTTCGACGCCCTGGACGCCTTCCTCACCCACATGTGGGCCGTCACCGTCACGGGAGCCCCCAAGAACTGGGCGATGCAGTTCATCGAGGACCACGAGGAGACCACGCGACGCTGGTACGGCGGGGCGGTCGGCTACATCGGCTTCGACGGCTCGATGAACACCGGCCTGACCCTGCGCACCGCGCAGATCCGCGGCGGCGTGGCCACCGTGCGGGCCGGGGCCACACTGCTGTTCGACTCCGACCCCGAGGCCGAGGAGCGGGAGACCGAACTCAAGGCCAGTGCCCTGCTGGGCGCCCTGGCGGCGGTCGGCGCGGCCCCGCAGGAGCGGACCGAGGTGAAGGCGGCCGCGGAGCTGCCGGGAAGCGGCATGAAGGTGCTCCTCGTCGACTACGAGGACTCCTTCGTCAACACCCTCGCCGACTACTTCCGTCAGCAGGGCGCCGAGGTCGTCACACTCAGGCACGGCTTCCCCGTCACGATGATCGACGAGCTGGACCCCTCTCTGGTGGTGCTGTCGCCCGGCCCCGGCTGGCCCTCCGACTTCGGCCTGCCCGCCCTGGTCGGCGCCCTCTACGAGCGTGATCTACCGGTGTTCGGCGTCTGCCTCGGCCTGCAGGGCATGGTGGAGCACGCGGGTGGCACCCTCGAACTGCTGTCCTACCCCGAGCACGGCAAGCGCGGCCAGGTACGGAGGGTGGGCGCGAGTGCCCTGCTCGACGGGCTCCCCGAGGAGTTCACCGCCGCCCGCTACCATTCGGTCCACGCCAAGCAGTCGGGCGTCGCCGGGTTCACCGCCACCGCGTTCACTCCGGACGGCGCGGTGATGGCGATCGAGGACGTCGAGCGACGCCGCTTCGCGGTGCAGTTCCACCCCGAGTCGATCCTCACCGCGGGGGGAGGCGCGGGAGCGAAGGTCATCGCCAACGTTCTTCGGCTCTGCCGCAAGAGCGGGTAAAGAACCCGTGCTTCGCGCCCGGCGAGCACGCCGGGTGACCCTAGAGTTCCCCTCGTCGTGGAGATCGCGGGCGTACCGGGGCCGGTCTCGGCCGGTACGCCTGTGGCGGGGAGGAGCGGGCATGAGGTCGGACGGTGTGCTGCCCGTCGAGTTGCCCGACGCCGTGCGGGAGGCGCTGCTGGCGCCGCTGGTCGACCACAACTGCCACGGCGTGCGCCGCGACGACCTGACCCGGGCCCGGTTCGAGACGCTGCTCACCGAAGCGGGAACCCCGGCGCCGCCGGGCACCACCCACTTCGACACCCCCGCGGGCGCCGCGGTCCGCCGCTGGTGCGCCCCCGTCCTCGGTCTCGCCCCGCACGTGCCGCCCGCCGTCTACCTGGCCCGCCGGATGGAACTCGGCGCCGATGAGGTGAACCGGCGGCTGCTGGGCGCCGCGGGAATCGCCACCTTCCTGTTCGACGGCTTCGACACTTTCGACGGTTTCGGCGACTCGGGCGGACCGAAGGGCCCCGGTGGCCCGGATCGTCGGGACCGCTTCGGCGTGCCCGAGGTGTTACCACCTGCCGAGATGGGCCACGCGGGCGGCGCGGAGACCGCGCGGGTCGTTCCCATCGAACGGGTCGAGGCGGAGGTCGCGGGAAGCGCCGTCTCGGGAGTCTCCTACATCTCCGCCCTCGCCCAGAACCTCGCGGGACGGGCCGTCCGCGCGGTCGCCCTGAAGTCGGTCACGGCCCACCGGTCAGGCAGGCGTCTCGATCCGGCCAGGCCGAGCCGGGGAGCGGTGATCGCGGCGGCCACCCGGCGGCTGGCCTGCCCCGGGGAGAGGCTCACCGACCAGGTGCTGCTGCGCCACCTGCTCTGGACGGCCGTCGACGTGGCCAGGGAGTACGGGCGGCCGCTGCAGTTTCACACCGGTCTCGCTCGCCCCGGCGGCGGTGCGCGCCGCGACACTCACCTGGGACGCGGTGGCCGGATCACCTCCGGCGGTCACGAGGCCCACGGTGGTTTCGGTACCTCCGACGGTCACGCCGGAGGTGTCCCCGGCCCGCACGACGCGGGTCCGGCGCCGGTGGCCGGCTTCATCATGGCCGTGCAGCCGGTGGGCGTCCCCGTCGTCCTGCTGCACTGCCACCCGTTCCACCGCCAGGCGGCCGGGCTGGCGGGGGTCCTTCCGCACGTCTACGTCGACGTGGGGGCGGCCCTGACCCGCAGTGCCACGGGCTCGGCGGCGGTCATGGCGGAACTGCTGGAGCTCGTGCCGTTCCACAAGCAGCTGTTCGGTTCCGGTGGCCACGGCGTGGCGGAGACCTGTCACCTCGGCGCCCTGCACTACCGGCGCGGCCTGGCGGGGGCGCTCGCCGCGAGACTGGCCGACGGCGAGTGGAGCGTCGCCGACGCGGCCCGGGTGGCCCAGATGATCGGCTCCGGCAACGCGCGCCGGATATACCGGTTGTGACGGACGCCCGGCCCAGGGGCGGATGGGCCCCTGGAATAATGGGGCGACTGTTGGTGCGATGAGGGGGAGCCAGTTGACAGGCGATGGGGCAGAGGCACGCTTTCTTGACGACGTGACCGTGGAGCTGGTCAAGCACAGCGCCTCCGACACCGACGTGCTCTGGGCCGCGCGGGTGTCGACCGCCGGGGAGCAGTCTCTGGAGGAGATCGGCAAGGACCCCGAGCGTTCGAAGGGGCTGATCAATTTCCTGATGCGCGACCGGCACGGCAGTCCGTTCGAGCACAACTCGATGACCTTCCTCGTCAGCGCTCCGATCTTCGTCTTCCGTGAGTTCCACCGGCACAGGGCGGGATGGTCGTTCAACGAGGAGAGCGGGAGATATCGCGAGCTTCGTCCGGTCTTCTACGTGCCGGGCCACGACCGGAAGCTGGTGCAGAAGGGCAAGCCGGGGCAGTACGTCTTCGCCGACGGTGACGCCGGGCAGCACAAGCTCGTCACCGAGGTGATGGAGTCGTCGTACCGGAGCTCTTATGCCGCCTACCAGGAGATGCTGGAGGCCGGGATCGCGAGGGAGGTGGCCAGGGCGGTGCTGCCCGTCGGTCTCTTCTCGTCGATGTACGCCACCTGCAACGCGCGCTCGCTCATGCACTTCCTGTCCCTGCGTACCAAGAACGAGCAGGCCAGGGTGCCCTCGTTCCCGCAGCGCGAGATCGAGATGGTGGCGGAGAAGATGGAGGCGGCCTGGGCGGAGCTGATGCCCCTCACGCACGCGGCCTTCGCGGCAGCGGGCAGGGTCGCTCCCTAGCCCGCCTCAGCCCGTCGTCTCCGGGGAGCGGGAGAGGACGGGCAGGACGAAGATCTCGGCACCGGGAGGCAGCGCGCAGTCGAGGCCGCCATGGTGCCGGGCGTTCTCCCCGCAGACGAACATGCTGATATGGCGGCGGATGCCCCCGTAGTCGTCGCGGAGTCGCTGCTCCAGGAACGGGTGCGTGCGGCGGAGCATGTCGAGGGCGGAGCCCAGCGTGGGGTGTCCGTCGTCGCGGTCGGCGATCGCGAAGACGCGGATCTCGGTGGTCTCGCCCGCCCAGTGGCGCAGTGTGGCGGGCAGCATGAAGGTCACGAGGGTGACGGGTCTGGCCATCGGCTCAGAGCACCGTGACGTGCGAGGCGGACACGGCCGGGGGCCGAGGGGGGAGCTCACCCCGGTCCGCGGAGGGCCGCCGCCGGTGGAGGGGACCGGGGACGAGGGTGTGCGGACGGGCGGTCCCGGCCGGAGGGCCGGACGGGCGGCGACGGTGGCGGACGGGGCCGGCCGGGCTGCCGGGCGAGTGACGATGATGGCGGACGGGTCCGTGCGGGTGGCGGTCGAGAGGGGGGCACGGGCTGGGAGGGGGGCCCTCGTGCATGACCATCTCCTTTCGGATCGGGCCTCATGCTGCCATGTCACGCCGCGTCCCGCCGTGCTCTATGAAATTTGCGTGATCAATTTGGGGTGTTAGTCGCGAATGTCGCTCAAGGATCCCCCTCCACGATGTCCCGGTGGATATGGGCCGGCGGCATTCCGCTCCGCTGGAGCCTGCGGACGGTCTCGTTGACCATGGCGACCGGGCCGCAGACATAGGCCTCGTGGTCGGCCCACGAGTGGAACCGCTCCATCACCTCGGAAAGACGGCCCCGCATGCCGGCGTACCCTCGCTCCTCGGAGACCACGGGCAGCACCCGCAGCCACGGGCAGGCCGACTCCATCCGCCGCAGGTCGGTCAGGTCGTAGAGTTCGGCGGCCGTGCGGGCTCCGTACAGCAGGTGGATGTTGGGGCGGCGCCCGGAGTCGATCAGGTGCTCCAGGATCGCCTTGATCGGGGCCAGGCCGGTGCCGCCCGCCACGCACAGGATGTCGCGTCCGGAGCCGGAGGGCACCATGGTGCCGATCGCGGGGCCCAGCGTCACGGTGTCACCGATCCGGGTGTGCCTGACCAGCGTGGTGGAGACCCAGCCACCGGTGATCGCGCGGACGTGCAGACGGACGGTGTTGTCGTCCCGGGGCGCGTTCGCGATGGAGAACGCGCGCCAGACGCGTGGCCAGCGCGCGGTCTGCACGTTGACGTACTGGCCGGGTACATAAGGCAGTTCCTGGCCGGGCCGCAGGGTGATCACCGCGATGTCCGGGGTGCGGAGCTCGTGGTCGATCACCTCGGCCGGCCACCAGGCGGGCGACACTCCCGCGTCCGACTGGGCTGACTCGATCATGAGATTGGCGGCGGCGGTGTACGCGGCCACCCACGCCGCCTCGATCTCGGTGTTCCAGACCTCGGCGGCGAAGCGCCGGATCGTGGCGAGGAGCGCGTTGCCGACCGCGGTGTAGTGCTCGGGGACCACCCCGTACTTGCGGTGGTCGCGGCCGAGCTGGCCGAGGAACGACGCCATGCCGCCAGGGCTGTCCAGGCTCCAGACGATCCTGGTCAGCGCGCTGAACAACCGGTCGCGCTGGATGTCCATCGCCGGGGGGAACATCGCCCGCAGGTGCGGGTTCTCGGCGAACAGGCGCCCGTAGAAGTATGCCGCGGCCTTGTCCGCGACGGGTTCGACGACGGCGAAGCTTTCCTTGACAAGACGCGGATTCAAAGACATTTAAAGAACCCACCCTAATTGACCGGCTCAAAGTCCGATCACGCAGATCCACCTCCCTGACGGCTCCGGGTGACGAGTGACCTGGAGCCCCGGCTCGCCCGGTCACTCGAATTCGAGTCTTCCATCACCTAGTGGGCCTCACAACCGTTTCCCGGCAATATAGCGGGAAATCTAACTATCGGTAATTGGAGAGTTATTTTGGGTGACTGGTTAATCTATGGAGAGCTGGATAAACGAATAATAATCACATTCGTTTTGAAGGTGAAATTTACTATTCGTACGATTTCTCATCGCGGCGGGGTTCCGAGGGGTTGGGCGGCGGGAAGCCCTCCGGCGGTGAGGGGTGGGGAGGCCCGGCGAGACGACACTGATACCTCGAATGTGTGACATGACCGAAATAGAGTGCGCCATGATAGGGAAGCTGTTGGAGATGGGATCGGTGCTGTCCGAAACAGGTGGCGCCACCTCGTGCACGCCCCCCTGGAGAACGCATGCCCCAACCCTTGATCGGTATCACCACCTACCTTGAGGCCGCCCGCTGGGGCGACTGGGTCAGGGAGGCCGTCCTGTCGCCGCCCTCCTACGCGCGGGCCGTCGAGAAGGCGGGTGGCGCCCCGGTGCTGCTGCCCCCGCTCAACCTCGGCGGGATCGACGACTACGTCCGCGGCCTGTCCGGTGTGATCCTCGCCGGAGGGGGCGAGCTCGACCCCTCCCTGTACGGGGCCGCCCGCGAGGAGCGCGTCGGTGACCCGCAGCCGCACCGCGACCGCTTCGAGTTGGCGCTGGCCCGCGCCGCCGTCAAGGCCGACCTGCCGCTGCTCGCCTCGGGGCGGGGCATGCATGTCCTGAACGTCGCCCAGGGCGGGAACCTGATCCCCTGGCTCCCCGAGGTGGTCGACCACGACCGTCACGCCGCCTCCACGGCGCACCGCGTCCAGATCAGCGTCTCCAGCAAACTCGGCAAGACGCTGGGCGACACGGCCGAGGTGACGGCTTCCCATCACCAGGCCGTCAAGCGGCTGGGCACCGGGCTGCTCGCCGTGGCGTGGGCCGACGACCAGATCGTCGAGGGCGTCGAGCTGGAGGGGCACAGGTTCGGCATCGGTGTGCAGTGGGAGCTCGCGCGAGCCGGGGACAACCGGCTCGTCGAGGCCCTGGTCGAGGCCGCCGGATCCTGACACCGTCGCGCGGACGTGACGTCCCGCGTGATCGCCCCGGTGTGCCGGTCGTTCCCGACGCCGTCGCGCGGACGTCACCCGCGAGAACGGGCGATGCGACGCGCCGCTGACGCGCGCCGCCGCCGCGCCCGGGTCCCGCCGTGCCGGGGACGACGCGGGTAGGGTGCCGATCATGCCGTTGCACCCGCAGGCCGAGGCCTACCTGAAGCTCTTCCAGACAGACCTCGGTGCCCCTCTCTCCACTCTCACCCCCGAAACGATCGCCGAGCTGCGGGCCCTCGACGCCTTCGCCGAGCAGCGCGGTCCGATCATTCCCCTGCCGACGGTGAGGGACGACGTCGCCGCGGGGGTGCCGGTCCGCGTCTACCGGCCCCGGGAGGGCGACGCCCCCCTCCCCGCGCTCGTCTACTTCCACGGCGGAGGCTGGGTCTTCGGAAGCGTCGAGCGCAACGACGCGCTCGGCCGCGACCTCGCGGTACGCAACGGGGCGGTCGTGATCTCGGTCGACTACCGGCTCGCGCCCCACCATCCCTTTCCCGCGGCGGCCGACGACGCGTGGAGCGTCGTCCAGGACCTCTTCGCCCGTCCCGGCGCCTACGGGGCCGACCCCGGGCGCATCGCGGTCTGCGGCGACAGCGCCGGGGGCAACGTCGCGGCCGTCGCCGCCTGGCGGGCCAGGGACGCCGGGCTCGGGCTCGCCCACCAGCTGCTTGTCTACCCGGTGACCGACGTGGCCATGGACACCGAGAGCTACCGCACCTACGCCACCGGATTCGGGCTCGGGGCCGATGAGATGGCCTGGTTCGTCACGCAGTACGGAGGCGACCCGGCCGACCCCCGGCTCGCCCCGGCCCGGCTGGCCGACAAGTCCGGCCTGGCTCCGGCGACGGTGATCGTCGCCGAGTGCGACCCGCTCTGCGACGAGGGCGAGGAGTACGCCGCCCAGCTCGCCGAGGCCGGAGTGCCGGTCGAGGTGAGGAGGTACGAGGGGGCCATCCACGGTTTCTTCGGCCTGCCGGGCTTCTTCGACCAGGCGACCGAGGCGCGCGAGTACGCCGCGGCCCGTCTCGCGGAGGCATTCCGGTGAGCGGCGCCGCCCCTGCCCCCATGCGGCGGGAGCGTCCGCGACCCGGTCAGAAACTCCTGGGCAGCCCGAGCACCTGGGTGGCCAGATAGTTGAGCAGGAGCTCCTCGGTGACGGGGGCCACCCTGCCGATGCGGGCGTCGGCCAGCAGGCGGGCCACCGGATACTCCAGCGAGTAGGCCATGCCGCCATGCGTCTGGAAGGCGTGGTCGGCCGCCTCCCACGCGGCCTGCGAGGCGGTCAGTTTGGCGATGTTGGCCTCGGTGCCGCAGGGCAGCTGCCTGTCGAACAGCCACGCGGCCTTGTAGAGCATCAGCCTGGCCAGCTCGATCTTGGCCTTGACCTGGGCGAGGGGGAAGGCGATGGCCTGGTTGGCGCCGATCGGGCGGCCGAAGACCTCGCGCTCCTTGGCGTACCGCACGGCCACCCCCAGCGCCACCTCGGCGCCGCCGAGGGCGGAGGCGGCCAGCAGGACGCGCTCGGGGTTGAGGATGTCCCACAGCACCAGCGCGCCCTGGTCGACCTCGCCGACGACGTTCCTCTCGGGGACCCGCAGATCGTCGATGAAGACCATGTTGGACGGGGTGGTGTTCGCGCCCATCTTCGGGATCGGCCGGAAGGACAGCTGCCCTGCGGCGACCGCCTCGGGGACGTTCACCAGCAGGACGGTCAGGCCGTTGGAGCGAGGACTGGCCTCGGCGGCCGGGATGGTCCGGGTCACGAGGAGCATCCAGGTCGCCCGCTGCACCCCGGTGATCCAGATCTTCTGGCCCTGGACGACGAACTCCGCACCGTCGCGGCGGGCGAAGGTGGAGATGCCAAGGGCGTTGGACCCGGCGTCGGGCTCGGTCAGGGCGAAGCAGGTCTCCAGCTCGCCGGTGGCCAGCCTGGGCAGCAGCTCCTCACGCTGCCGGGCGCTGCCGTGCCTGGCGAGGGTCATGGCGCCGAACCCGGGGGTGAGCACGTAGGTGAACGCCGAGCCGCCCGCCGAGCCGGAGGCCGACAGGGTCTCGGTGGCCACGGCCAGCTCCAGCAGGCCCTGCCCGCCGCCGCCGTACTCCTCGGGCACGGCCAGGCCGAGCCAACCGCCCTTCGCCAGGTCCTGCCAGACCTCCTCCGGCCAGCGCTTCTCGCTCTCGCACCGCTGCCAGTAGTCCAGGTCGTAGCGCGCGCAGATGTCGCCGATGCCGCGCTGCACGGCGAGGGCGCTCTCGGGGAGGGTGAAGTCCACGATGATCAACTCCATCGTTCTCGGCGGGGGGACTGCCGCGGAAGTGTGAGTCTGCGGCTCCGTCGGCTCTGCTGACTCAGGATTCCGAGGCGGGAAGGCGCGGCCTGCGCGCGTGGTAGACGAAGGCCGGCGGCACGTTCCCCCACACCGTCCGGCCCACGACGACCTCCTCGAAGGTGTCGGCGAGACGCTTCCTGAAGCGCCGCGCGGGAGGAAGGCGCTTGGCGAAGCTGTACGCGAAGGTGGTGAAGGCCGTGTGCGTGCCCATGATCGCGGTGACCGCCTCCAGCAGGCGGGCCTGTGTGTCCGCGGAGAAGGCGGCCCACGGCAGCCCGCTCACGATTGCGTCGGCCTTGGACAGGCCGCGCTCCTGGAGCAGCTGCGGCAGCCGCGCCGCGTCGTCGACCACGACGTCCACCCCGGGGTTTCCCGCGGCGAGGAACTCGGCCAGCCTCGGGTTGATCTCGACGGCCATGTGGTGTCCCCGGCCGCCCAGCCGGCGCTGGATCTCCGCCGTGAACGCGCCGGTGCCGGGGCCGAGCTCGACGATCACCGGATCTCCCCGGAGGGGAACGGGCGAGGCCACCGCCTCGGCGAGCCGCCGCGAGCTCGGCGCCACCGCTCCGACGGTGCCCGGCGAGCGGAGCCACTGTCCCAGAAAGAGCGCGGTGTCATTGGTCATGGTCTGAAGCGTAGGGGAATCCGCCAGGCGGTGGATCCGTAGGTCATTCCCCAGGCTGACGACCCGGCCGTGTCTCCGCGGTCACGATGTGCTTCGAACCACTCGCTTTTCATCTTTCATCTGAGGAAGGACACATCTCATGCAGGAGGTCGTCACCCAGCCCGATCCGACGCGGGGCCGTCAGGTATCCACGGGCCTGCTGTACGGCGTCCGCGTCCTCGTCGTCGCCCAGGCCGCCGGACTCGTCGTCGCCGCCTCGTTCGCGGGCCAGGCCGTACAGGGCGGGGGAGAACTCGGCGAGACCCACGTCATGGCCGGGATGGTGGTGCACCTGATCGCCCTGCTGCAGATCGTCGCGGCCGTGCTGGTCTGGCGTCCGGGACGGGGGCGGGCTGGCCCGCGCTGGCCAGTCTCGGCCTGTTCCTGATCGGCATGGGCCAGCACTTCAGCTGGGACGCGCTCGGCACCCACGTGCCCAGCGGTCTCGCCCTGTTCGGACTGACCGTGGCGGTGCTCATCTGGGCGTGGTCGCCCCGCGCCGCCGAGCGCCGGTCCTGAGACGTGCGCCCTCCCCGCATCCCCTTGGTGGCGCCGGACACAGTAGTGTCACCATCAGGTGCGGGGAGGGAGTTCAGCCGGTGGGTCCGGAAGAATCGGGGGCTGAAGATCGAATTTGGACGGTTCCCAACGCGCTGAGCCTGGCCAGGCTCCTGGGGGTGCCGGTCTTCCTCTGGCTCGTGCTGGGGCCGAAGGCCGACGGCTGGGCCGTCGCCCTGCTCATGCTGGCCGGATTCTCCGACTGGCTCGACGGCAAGATCGCCCGTGCCTGGAACCAGACCAGCAGGCTCGGTCGCCTGCTCGACCCGCTGGCCGACCGGCTCTACATCCTGGCCACCCTGTTCGGCCTCGCCATGCGCGAGATCATCCCCTGGTGGCTGGCGCTCGCCATCCCGCTGCGCGACGTGATGCTGCTGGGCATCCCGCTCATCCTGCGCCGTCTCGGATACGGCCCGGCACTGCCCGTGCACTTCCTCGGCAAGGCCGCCACCGCGAACCTGCTCTACGCCTTCCCCCTGCTCTTCCTGGCCCATCACCCCTCCTGGTACGCCGAGGCGGCGGGGATCGTCGGCTGGTCCCTCGCCATCTGGGGCACAGGTCTGTACTGGTGGTCCGGAGTGCTGTATTGGGTACAGGTGCGTCAGCTGACCAGCGAGGCCAAACGCCTTAAGAGGTGATCTGTGAAGGCCGTCGTCATGGCGGGCGGGGAAGGGACACGGCTCCGGCCGATGACCGCGAACCAGCCCAAGCCTCTCCTGCCCGTGATCAATCGGCCGATCATGGAGCATGTGCTCCGCCTGCTGAAACGGCACGGTTTCACCGAGACGGTGGTCACCGTGCAGTTCCTGGCGGCTCTGGTCAGAAACTACTTCGGCGACGGCGACGAGCTCGGCATGAGCCTGCACTACGCCACCGAGGACACGCCGCTCGGCACCGCGGGCAGCGTCAAGAACGCCGCCGACCGGCTCCGTGACGACCGCTTCCTGGTCATCTCCGGCGACGCGCTGACCGACATCGACCTGAGTGACATGATCCGCTTCCACCGCGAGAACGGCGCGATGGTCACGATCGGGCTCAAGCGCGTCCCCAACCCGCTGGAGTTCGGCATCGTCATCGTCGACGACCAGGGCAGGGTGGAGCGCTTCCTGGAGAAGCCGACCTGGGGCCAGGTCTTCTCCGACACCGCCAACACCGGCATCTACGTGATGGAGCCCGAGGTCCTCGACGAGATCGCGGCCGGGGAGTCCGTCGACTGGTCGGGCGACGTGTTCCCCAGGCTGCTGGAGCGCGGCGCCCCGCTGTACGGCTACGTGGCCGACGGCTACTGGGAGGACGTGGGCACCCACGAGAGCTACCTCAAGGCCCAGGCCGACGTCCTGTCGGGGCGGGTCAAGGTCGACATCGACGCCTTCGAGGTCTCGCCGGGCGTCTGGGTGGCCGAGGGGGCCTCGGTCGACGCCGACGCCGTCCTCAAGGGCCCCCTCTACATCGGCGACTACGCCAAGGTCGAGGCGGGGGCCGAGCTGCGCGAGTACACCGTGCTCGGCAGCAACGCGGTGGTCAGGGAGGGAGCCTTCCTGCACCGTGCGGTCGTCCACGACAACGTCTACGTCGGGCCCAGCGCCCACCTGCGCGGTTGCGTGATCGGCAAGAACACCGACCTGATGACCGCGGCCAGGGTCGAGGAGGGCGCCGTCGTCGGAGACGAGTGCATCATCGAGGCCGAGGCGTACATCTCCTCCGGCGTCAAGATCTACCCGTTCAAGACCATCGAGGCCGGGGCGGTGATCAACAACAGCGTCATCTGGGAGCCGCGCGCCCAGCGCAACCTGTTCGGCCCCCGGGGGGTGTCGGGGCTGGTTAACGTGGAGATCACCCCCGAGTTGTGCGTACGGCTGGCCAGCGCGTACGCCACCACCCTGAAGAAGGGCGCCTCGGTCATCACCTCCCGCGACTCCTCCCGTGCCGCGCGGGCACTGAAGCGGGCGGTGATCAGCGCCCTGAACGCGAGCGCGATCAACGTGCTCGACCTGGAGGCGTCCCCGCTCCCGGTGGCCCGCTTCCACACCGCCAGGGAGAACGCCGTCGGCGGCATCGCGCTGCGCACCACCCCCGGCGACCCGCAGAGCGTCGACATCGTCTTCATGGACGAGCACGGCGCGGACCTGTCCCCGGCGGCCCAGCGCAAGCTGGACCGGGTCTTCTCCCGGCAGGAGTTCCGCCGCGCCTTCCCCGGAGAGATCGCCGAGCTGAGCTTTCCGGCCAGGGCGGTGGAGGACTACACGCACGAGCTGCTGCGTCTGGTCGACATCAGCGGGGTGCGCGACGTCGACATGAAGGTCGTGGTCGACTGCGCGGGAGGCACCTCCTCGCTGGTGCTGCCCAGCCTGCTGGGCCGGGTCGGGGTGGACGTGCTGACCGTCAACAACCGGCTGGACGACGCCTCGCCCACCGAGACCCTCGCCGAGCGCCGCCGCGATCTGCAGCGCCTCTCAGAGCTCGTCAGCTCCTCCAGGGCGGCCTTCGGGGTGCGCTTCGACCCGGTGGGGGAGCGGGTCGCGCTGGTGGACGAGATGGGCCAGCTGATCAGCGAGGAGCGCGCCCTGCTGGTCGTGCTCGACCTGGTCGCCGCCGAGCGGCGCGGCGGCAGGGTGGCGCTGCCGGTCACCACCACCCGGGTGGCGGAGCAGGTCTGCAGGTTCCACGGCGTGCAGGCCGAGTGGACCTCCACCGCGATCGACGCGCTGACCACCGCGGCCAGAGGGCAGGAGACGATCTTCGCGGCCGACGGGCGCGGCGGTTTCATCGTGCCCGAGTTCGGGCCCACGGTGGACGGCCTGGCGGTGTTCCTGCGCCTGCTGGGCCTGGTCGCCAGGACCCGGCTCTCGCTCAGCCAGATCGACGCCAGGATCCCCGAGGCCAAGCTGCTGCGCCGGACCGTGCCGACCCCGTGGGCCGCCAAGGGCGCGGTGATGCGCTCGGTCATCGAGGCCGCCGAGCACTACCGCATCGACACCACCGACGGGGTCCGGGTCGTCGCCGAGGACGGCAGCTGGGCCCTGGTGCTGCCCGACCCGACGGAGGCGGTCACCCACCTGTGGGCCGAGGGCTTCGACGTCGACTCCGCGCAGACCCTGATCGAGCACTGGGCGCGGGTGGTCGAGGACGCCGCGGGCGGCTGAGGGGCACAGACGGGCTCAGGTGGGCCCAACCGGACACCGGGAGGGCGAGGGGAGGGTTGTGAGCGAGGACCGTGAGCCGAGCGGAACGGGAAAGCCGGACGGGAAGGGAGGAGGATGAGCGCTCGGGGGCGAGGGGTCGCGACAAAACACAGCGCGGCGCCATGGACCGGAGACAGTGCCCCACTGTAACTTTGTCACCGACCGTACCCGCGGTTCAGCGTCAACCTTGACCTTCGCGCCTCATCACTGTATGTTGCGGCATTCGCAGTCCGAGAAAACACTTGAGAAGCGAAGAAGCGAGGCGCGCATCACTGAGCACCGTTGCCGCGTCTTCGCGGTAGGAGGCCGAGCCGATCGATGCCGAGCGTCTACTGCACGCAGTGCGGTCATGCCAACCCTGAGGATGCCCGTTTCTGTTCACGATGCGGGTCGCCGCTTACCAAAGCCGAGACCGCCGGAGACAGCACATCGACGATCTCCCTCTCCGGGATCGAGGCATATGAGGCGGAGACAGGTGAGACGCTTCTCGCCGAACGGCAGGCCGTCGAGCAGTTGCCCCCGGGCACCGCGTTGCTGGTCGCGATGCGCGGCCCCAACGCCGGCAGCCGGTTCCTGCTCGACAGCGATCTCACCACCGTGGGCCGCCATCCGGAGAGCGACATCTTCCTCGACGACATCACGGTCTCGCGCCGTCACGTGGAGTTCTACCGGCGCGGCGGCGGGGTCTTCACCGTCCGTGACGTCGGCAGCCTCAACGGCACGTACGTGAACCGCGAGCGCATCGAGGAGGTCCCGCTGTACGGCGGGGACGAGGTGCAGATCGGCAAGTTCCGCCTCGTCTTCCTCACCCGCGGCGCCGCTGGAGGATGATGAGCTCGCAGGCCGCTCGTGCGCACATGAGCATCGGGGAGGTGCTCGCCCTCCTGCAGGGCGAGTTCCCCGACGTCAGCATCTCCAAGATTCGTTTCCTGGAGGGCGAGGGGTTGATCGAGCCGGAGCGCAGTCCCTCCGGTTACCGCAAGTTCAGCTACGCCGACGTCGAGCGGCTCCGTTACATCCTCAGCGAGCAGCGTGACCGCTACCTGCCGCTGCGAGTGATCAAGGATCATCTGGAGGCGGCCGATCGTGAGGAGCGCCCGGCCGCCCGGCCGCGCGCCGTCCCCGACGAGGCGCCTCCCGAGCTCAGGCTCACCCGCGAGGAGCTGATCGCCGCCGCCGAGCTCGACGAGGAGACCCTCGCCGAGCTTGAGGACTACGGCCTGCTGGCCGCGGTGGCCCGCTACTACGACGCCGAGGCGCTGGCCGTGGCCCGCAGCGTCGGAGCCCTCGCCGCCTTCGGCCTGCGCGCCCGCCACCTGAGGGCGGTCAAGGCCGCGGCCGAGCGCGAGGCGGGCCTGGTGGAGCAGGCCGTCGCCCCGCTGCTGCGCCGTCGCGGGCCGGGTGCGATCGACCAGGCCGACGAGACGGCGAGGGAGATTTCCGGCCTGCTGCTGGAATTGCACGCCTCGCTGCTGCGTTCCGGCGTGCGTGGGGCTCTGGGTCGGTGAGAGCCTGACCAGGCACTCGTACCCCCACGAGTGTTACGTTGAACAAACCGGTCGGAATCCAGCGAAGACGGAGCAGCCCGTGTTGCAGATGGAGGTCGTGGGCGTTCGAGTTGAAATGCCCTCCAACCAGCCGATCGTCTTGTTGAAAGAGACGCATGGGGAGCGCTACCTGCCTATCTGGATCGGCATGACGGAAGCCACGGCGATCGCCATGGCCCAGGCCGAGGAACCACCACCCCGGCCGCTCACTCATGACCTGTTCCGTGACGTGCTCGAAGGGCTCGGAGTCCGGCTGAGCACGGTCAACATCGTCGCCCTGCGCGACGGCATCTTCTTCGCCGATCTCGTGTTCTCCAACGGGGTGGAGGTGAGCGCGCGTCCCTCGGACTCGATCGCCTTGGCACTTCGAACCGGCGCACGTATCTTCGCGAGTGAGGATGTGGTCCGGGAGGCGGGGGTGATCATCCCCGACGACCAGGAGGACGAGGTGGAGAAGTTCAGGGAGTTCCTTGACACGATCACGCCCGAGGACTTCGGCCGCGCGGGGTAGGAATTTCGGTGCATTTACGCTTCACGACGCGCCGAGTGGGGTCGTTGACTGGACTTGGCCCCAGTCCTACGGTGCATGTGAACCCTGCGGCCGTGCGTAAACCCCCAGATCAGGCCGTGGGATGAGAGAAAGCCGGAGGTCCGCGTGGCGGTCAGCAGCGGCGAGGGTAGAAACGCCGATCAGGATGACCCGAAACGGCGCCAGTCGGCACGTCAGCGCGCGGGTGAAGAGGGTCTGCTGTTCGACGGGCAACCGGTGAAGGTGCCCGCCGACATCGGTTACAGGGGCCCGACGGCCTGTTCCGCGGCCGGCATCACCTACCGGCAACTCGACTACTGGGCGCGCACCGGCCTCGTCGAGCCCACCGTGAGAGCCGCCCACGGATCCGGCTCCCAGCGCCTTTACGGCTTTCGCGACATCCTGGTGCTCAAGGTCGTCAAACGGCTCCTCGACACCGGCGTCTCCCTCCAGCAGATCCGCATCGCCGTGCAGCACCTGCGCGACCGGGGCGTCAACGACCTGGCCGGGATCACCCTGATGAGCGACGGGGTGAGCGTCTACGAGTGCACCTCGCCCGACGAGGTGATCGACCTCCTCCAGGGCGGCCAGGGAGTCTTCGGCATAGCACTGGGACGGGTGTGGCAGGAGGTGGAGGGCTCCCTCGCGGATCTGCCCGGCGAACGTGCGGAGTCGAGCGAGGGCCCTTTAGGCGATCATCAGGCCGATGAGCTGGCCCGCCGTCGCAGAGCACGACGAACCGGGTAAACTCGGACTCGCTGCTGACCCTGTGCGGGAGAGACCCCGACAGCGAGCGGGGCGCCGAAGGAGCAACCTCCCCGGAATCTCTCAGGCACCCGGTACCGCACGGACGAGGCAACTCTGGAAAGCAGGCGCGCCGGCCAGGTGCGACTCACCGACGGTGCAAGCCTCCCGTCACGGGTAGGTGAAGCTCTCAGGTCACGACGCGTGAGACGGTCGTGATGACAGAGGGGGAGACCAGGCATACGCCCGCGCCCAGCGCCGGTCTCCACCCCGTCCCGGGAGGCTTCACCATGACCGACCTGTCATCGCTCAGCGAACTCGGCTCCCTGCCGTTCTCCACCCGCCACATAGGGCCGGACGACGCCGGCCAGACCCGCATGCTGGAGGCGGTCGGATTCGCCTCCGTGGCCGACCTGGTCGCGGTGGCCGTGCCCGAGGCGATCCGCTCCGCGGGGCGGCTGAGCCTGCCCCCGGCGGCCGGGGAGTCCGAGGCCCTCGCGGAGCTTCGAGTCCTCGCCGGGCGCAACACCGTGCTCACCTCGATGATCGGCCTGGGCTACCACGACACGATCACTCCGGGCGTCATCCGCCGCAACCTCCTGGAGAACCCCGGCTGGTACACCGCGTACACGCCCTACCAGCCGGAGATCTCCCAGGGCCGTCTGGAGGCCCTGATCAACTTCCAGACCGTCGTCTCCGACCTGACCGCCCTCGATGTCGCCGGTGCCTCCCTGCTCGACGAGGCCACCGCCGCCGCCGAGGCGATGACCCTGGCCCGCCGCGCCGGCCGCGGCCCCTCGAAGGTGTTCGTGGTCGACGCCGACGCGCTGCCGCAGACCAAGGCGGTGCTGCGCACCCGCGCCGAGCCGCTCGGCATCGAACTGGTCGAGAGCGACTTCACCGCCGAGCTTCCCGAGTGCTTCGGGGTGCTCGTGCAGTATCCCGGCGCCAGCGGCAGGATCCGCGACTTCCGCGCCGTCGCCGACGCCGCCCACGCGCGCGGCGCCCAGGTGGTCGCCGCCGCCGACCTGCTCGCCCTCACCCTGCTGGCCGCGCCGGGCGAGCTCGGCGCCGACATCGCCGTCGGGTCCTCGCAACGCTTCGGCGTCCCCCTCGGCTTCGGTGGCCCCCACGCCGCCTACATGGCGGTCCGCGACGGTCTCCAGCGCCAGCTGCCGGGCCGCCTGGTGGGCGTCTCCCAGGACGCCGACAAACGCCCCGCGTACCGGCTCGCCCTCCAGACCCGTGAGCAGCACATCCGCCGGGAGAAGGCCACCAGCAACATCTGCACCGCGCAGGTGCTGCTCGCCGTGATCGCCGGCATGTACGCCGTCTACCACGGCCCCGAGGGCCTGCGCAGGATCGGACGGCGCACCCACAGGCACGCCGTCGTGCTCGCCGAGGGCCTGCGCCAGGGCGGTGTCGAGGTCGTGCACGACACCTTCTTCGACACCGTGCTCGCCAGGGTGCCCGGCCGCGCCGAGGAGATCGTCGCCACGGCCCGCGAGAACGGCGTCAACCTGCGCCTGGTCGACGCCGACCACGTGGGCGTCACCTGCGACGAGAAGACCGAGCCGCTCCACCTGGAGCAGGTCCTGGCCGCCTTCGAGATCAGCGGCGCCGTGCTGGCCGACCTCGACGCCGCCGCCCACGACGCGCTGCCCGCCGCGCTGGCGCGGGTCAGCGACTACCTGACCCACCCGGTCTTCCACAGCCACCGTTCCGAGACGGCCATGCTGCGCTACCTGCGAAGGCTCCAGGACAAGGACATCGCGCTCGACCGGTCGATGATCCCGCTGGGCTCCTGCACCATGAAGCTCAACGCGACCACCGAGATGGAGCCGATCACCTGGCCGGAGTTCGCCGGGCTGCACCCCTACGCGCCCGAGGACCAGGCCGCGGGCCACATCGAGCTGATCGGGGAGCTGGAGCGCTGGCTCGCCGAGGTCACCGGCTACGACGCCGTGTCGCTTCAGCCGAACGCCGGCTCGCAAGGGGAGTTCGCCGGGCTGCTGGCGATCCGCGCCTACCACACCGCGCGCGGAGAGTCGGGCCGCGACGTCTGCCTGATCCCCTCGTCCGCGCACGGCACCAACGCCGCGAGCGCCGTCATGGCCGGCATGCGCGTGGCCGTGGTCGCCTGCGACGACAAGGGCAACGTCGACCTCGACGACCTCGTCGCGAAGATCGACAAGCACCGCGAGCAGCTTGCCGCGATCATGGTGACCTACCCGTCCACGCACGGCGTGTACGAGGAGACGATCGTCCGGATCTGCGAGCTGGTGCACGAGGCCGGCGGGCAGGTCTACGTCGACGGCGCCAACCTCAACGCGCTGGTCGGCCTGGCCAGGCCGGGGGAGTTCGGGGCGGACGTCTCCCACCTCAACCTGCACAAGACCTTCTGCATCCCGCACGGCGGCGGTGGCCCCGGCGTCGGCCCGGTCGCGGTCCGCGCCCACCTGGCCGACTATCTGCCCGGCCATCCGCTGCGTGAGGGTACGATGGTCGGCCCGGTCTCGGCCGCGCCGTACGGCTCGGCGGGCATCCTGCCCATCTCCTGGGCCTACATTCGGATGATGGGCGCCGACGGCCTGAAGGCGGCGACCGAGCAGGCCATCCTGTCGGCCAACTACCTGGCCCGCAGGCTCAGCCCCCACTACCCGGTCCTCTACACCGGCCGCGGCGGCCTCGTCGCCCACGAGTGCATCGTCGACCTGCGCCAGATCACCAAGGAGACCGGGGTGACGGTCGACGACGTGGCCAAGCGCCTCATCGACTACGGCTTCCACGCCCCGACCATGTCCTTCCCCGTGGCGGGAACGCTGATGATCGAGCCGACCGAGAGCGAGGACCTGGCCGAACTCGACCGGTTCTGCGAGGCGATGATCTCGATCCGCGAGGAGATCGCGAAGGTCGCCTCCGGCGCGTACGACAGGACCGACAACCCGCTGCGCAACGCCCCGCACACGGCCGACAGCCTCGTCGTCGACGAGTGGGCCCACCCCTACAGCCGCACCGAGGCGGCCTACCCGTTGCCGTCGGTGCGCGAGGGCAAGTACTGGTCGCCGGTCCGCCGTATCGACCAGGCTTACGGCGACCGTAACCTGGTCTGCTCCTGTCCTCCCCTGGAGGCGTACGAGGACTGATCCCGCCGGCCTCGTGGACATCGCGCGAGAGCCGGGAAACCCGCGCGAACCGTGATATCCGCCGGGAATGCGGGGGGACGGACGAGGCCCCGAGTCGTTAGGCTCGGGGCGTCTCCGTATCCGGAAGGATCATGCATGCCTGAGGTGGACACCCGTCCCTTGGACGCCGCGCGAAGACTGGCCGAGTCGGGCGATCTCGACGGCGCCGCCACGATCTTCGCTGAGCTGGTCGCCGATCCCGACGAACCCGACAGGGCCCAGGCGGCGGTGGGGCTCGCGGTGGTGCTCGAGGAGAGCGGAGACGTGCCGGGCTCCCGCGCGGCCGCGCGCACCGCGCTGGCGACCGGGCACCCGGAGTTCGCCGCCCAGGCCGCCTGCCTGCTCGCGGGGAGCTTCGAAAGGGAGGACCTGGCGGAGCAGGCCCGCGCCGCCTGGCAGGCCGCGCTGGGTGTCGGCCACCCCGCCTACGTCCCGCTGGCGCACATGGCCCTCGCGCGGCTCGCCACGGGCGATGAGGAGGCCGAGCGGTCGCTTCGCGAGGCGCTCGCCACCCGTGACCCGGAGATCGCTCCTCGGGCCGCTCAGCGGCTGGCGGAGGTGTTCCTTGAGGAGGGCGAGCCGGCCGAGGCCGCGCAGGTGCTCCTGGAGGCGCTCTCGGTGCCGGAGGCGGCCGAGGTGCCGAGACTGCGGGTGATGCTCGGCATCGCTCATCTGGAGATGGCCTGCGCCGAGTTCTCCGGTGCGATCGAGGAGGGCGGAGACGTGGAGACCGGTGCGCTGGCCATCGAGCTCCTGGCGCGCACCCTTCCGCTCAGGGGGCGCGACGAGGACGCCGAGCGGGTGTGGCGCTACGGTCTGGACAGCGCCGACGAGGACCTCGCCGGTGAGGTCCGCCTGCGCCTCGACCGGGATCTCTGAGGTCCGGTGACTTCGGGGGCCGTGCGCGGAGCGGCGGTCGCCCTGTGGGCGGACGTCGGGCGGTCGCCGGGCCGATGAGGCCGGGCCGGACACTGTCCGGGAGTGGCGGATCCACAGGGGACCACAGGAAAGGCGTCTCCCCGTCCCCGCGGCGCCCTCGCCGTCAGTCGCGCTCCCGCCAGCGGCTCAGGGCGTGGGCGAAGTTGATCGCGACGATTCCGCCCCAGGCGAGCAGCAGTCCGGCGGTGCCGGCGTTCTGCGCGGCGATGGCGGTGAGCGGGATCCCGATGCCCATGGAACCGAGGGCGATCGGGATCGAGGAGTTCGTGCTCCTGCGCGGCCTGGCCGCCGGTGCCCCGGTGGCGTGCAACTCGGCGCGCACCCGGTGGGCGATGGTCGCGTCGAGACGTGACACGAACGAGTCGACGAGCGCGGCCTCGTACTCCGGGCCGAGGTCGCGCCGGGCCTCGATGGTGGCGCGCATGTCCTGGCGGATATCTTGGTAGTCCTGCACGCTTCGATTGTTCCCTCGCCCCCGGCCGCCGGGCATCAGCCGTTAGGACGAGATTCGTGTCCACCTTCGACTCCACCCCCCTCGCGAAGGCGTCCGCCCCGCGGACCACCGCGGAACCCCGGCTTCCGGCGAGCACGGCCGGGCCCCTGGAGATCGTGACCCCGCACGGCCCGGCCCTCGTGGAGATCGACGAGGTGGCCGCCCAGCGCTTCCTGCTGGTGCTCACCCACGGCTCGGCCGGGGGAGTCGACGCCCCGGACCTGCTGGCCGTGCGGGACGCCGTGACGGCGATCGGCGGGACGGTCGCGCGGGTGCTGCAGCCGTTTCGTGTGCGCGGGGCCCGGGCGCCGGGGTCGGCGGTCAAGCAGGACGAGGCGTGGGAGAGGTTGGTGGCGGAGTTGCGCGGGCGCTATCCGGGGCTGCCGCTGGCGCAGGGCGGGCGGAGCAACGGGGCGAGGGTCGCGTGCCGTACGGCCGAGCGGGTCGGTGCCCACGCGGTCGTCGCGCTGGCCTTCCCCCTGCACCCGCCGAGGAAGCCGGAGCGGTCACGCGCGGGAGAGCTGCGTGCGGCGGGTGTGGACGTGCTGGTGGTGAGCGGAGACCGTGACCCGTTCGGCGTGCCCGAGGCGGCGGACGCCGCGCGCCTGGTGGTGCTGCCGGGAGAGGGTCACGACCTCGGGAGGAGTCCCACCAGGGTGGGCGAGGTGGTCGCCGAGTGGCTCGACACGAGGATGCGGCCGGGCTCGGTGGACCCGCTCAGCGTGACCGGTCGGGGGTGACGGGTCTTCAGACGACGCCGGCCAGTGGCCGGTGCGGCTCGATGACGGCACCGTCGGGGAGGAGCTCGCCGGTGTCCTCGAACAGCACAACACCGTTGCAGA
Organism: Streptosporangium sp. NPDC049046; assembly: GCF_040649155.1. Lineage (NCBI taxonomy): Bacteria > Bacillati > Actinomycetota > Actinomycetes > Streptosporangiales > Streptosporangiaceae > Streptosporangium > Streptosporangium sp. NPDC049046. Next base: position 34,450 of record NZ_JBEZEZ010000015.1, read on the forward strand.
GCAGGCTCCAGCCCTGCTCGGGGTGGGCCGCCATGGTGCGGGCGGCTTCGCGGTCCAGCGCGTCGGCGGACGGACAGGACGGCTCGTGCGGGCACATCGGCGTGCCTCCGGATCTCTCGTGTCGGCTCGCCCGTGTCACACCGGGCACGGGGGTGGGCATCGGACATCCGGCGGCACCGTCACCGATGGGTCTCCGTTCCCACGTATGACGGGGACGAGCATCTGAATGTTGACATATGGCCATGCGACCCCTAACAGAGCGAGGGTCGCACATCAAGTAGATCAAGTGTGCGATCGATCGCACCTCGGCGACATAGCCCGTTAGGACTGTTTGGGACTGCTAGAGGGCCAGTCCGTCAGGGCTTTGTCGGGGGATGTGACCTATAACACAGCATGCCTCATATGAGCACATTCAACCAAGTCCGACACGCCGCCTGGCGGGTAAACGATCGGTTACAAGTTGCTGACGTGCCCCGATGTCGGCCCTCGCGCCCCTGGCCTGGCCCTTAGCGGCTCCTGCCCTCCCGCGTGCCCAGGCCGGCCAGGAGCGCGTCCAGCCCGTGCTCGAAGTCGGTGTCCGCCGCCGGGCTACCGCCTCCCCTCGACGGAGGGCGCCAGGGCTCGTCCTCGTCGCCCGAGGGCTCGGCCCAGCCCGACTGCTGCACCTCCACCGCCACCGCGCCGAAGACGTAGGCCCGCAGGGCGCGTACCGCCCCCGCCGGGTCGGCCAGGCCCGCCTCGGCCAGTTGCTCGGTCTGCTCCCTGATCGCGATCGCCGCCCTGCCTCTCGGCGGCTTGGTCAGGGCGAGGGCCAGCACCCCGGGATGCTCCCTCAGTGCTGCCCTGCTCGCCCGGCACCAGGCCCTCGCGCTCTCCTGCCAGCTCTCGCCCGGCTCGGCGTGCACGGTGGTGACGTGCTCGGCCAGCGCGTCCATGAGGGCGTCCTTGCCGCGTGGCAGGTGGTGGTAGATGGCCATCGCCTCCACCTGGAGCGCGTCGCCCAGCCGTCGCATCGTCAGACGCCGAAGTCCTTGGCCGTCGGCGATGTGAAGGGCGGCGTCGATGATGCGCTCCCTGGAGAGCGGGACGGGTGGTCGCTTGGCGGGCATGGGAGGCATCCTGCCACCGCCTGCCTTACTGCGTAAAGGGCGGCGCGCCGAACAGGACGGACCTCCGTCGCGCGGCGGGACGGGGTCGTCCGGGAGAGGTCGGGTCCCTGAGTGTGTGGGGTGAGGGCTGAGCGCGTAGGCTACGAGCGGTGATCTGCCGGAGGAGGCCCGGCGACCGGTGAGAGAGGGAAGAAGATGGCGTTTTTCCGACCGAGCGTGAGCCGGGAGGCGGAGGTTCGTCACCACGCTGACCAGGAGGTCGGGAAGAGCTTTCCCGAGCTCCTTGAGAAGGCGCGCGAGGCCGAGGCCGAAGTGCGCCGGGCGCAGGCCGCCGCGGCTCCGGTGCAGGAGTTGCGAGCCGCCGGGCTGGCGTTCGACAGGGCTCTCACCGAGGCCCTGCGCGCGGCCGAGGCCAACCAGCGTGCGACGTTCGGGGTCAAGGCGTACGACGACCGGATCCGCCGCCGCAAGGGCAGGGCGACCCCCCGGGGTGCCGAGTGGACCGCGGAGGTCAACCGCCTGCGCACCCTTCGCGAGCAGAACCGGCTGACCGGCATCCCCCGGGTTCCCCGCCCGGTCGCCGCCTCCGCCCGCTGACCTTCATCCCAAGCACCCTGGGCACTCAGGGCTCCCGTTCGAGAGGGCTCCTCCCCGCGGCCGAAGACCGCGGGGAGGAGCCCTTCGTGGTCCCGGCCCGCCGCGGGCGCCCACGGCGGGCCTCCGGGGGGCCTGCGGGGGCCTGGACGCCGTCATCCCCCATAAGCCTTGACATCGCCGTCGATGAGGTGGATTTTAGGATAGGCTTACCTAATAAACCTTGTCATTCCGACAGCCCCCGACTGCTCGCCTAACGCTGTGACCAGGTATTTCGCTGAGATGTGCACGCCACGCATTTTCCTCTGCCCCAACCCCTGCCTGATGGCTCCGAGAACGCGACGGGAGATCGGTGCTCGGCGGCCTCCGGGCGCGTCGGCGGGAAAACCGCGCGCCGACGCCCGCACGCGGACCCCGTGCCGACCGCCGCTCCCGGTGCCGGACGAATCCCCGATCCTTGCCCGTTCCTGCTGGAGGTAACCGATGATCAACCCCTTCGACGACGACGGCGCGTCCTTCCTGGTGCTGGTGAACGTGGAGGGGCAGCACTCGTTGTGGCCCGCGTTCGCCGACGTCCCCGCGGGCTGGCAGATCGCCCACGGTGAGGACTCCCGCGCCGGTTGCCTCGCCTATGTCGAGAGCTCCTGGACCGACATGCGCCCAAGGAGCCTCATCGCCCAGATGGACGGCTGAGCCTTCCGCGCCTTCCCGGCCTCCGAGCCTTCCCGGCCTTCGAGGCCGGATACGGGTGGTCCACCTTGGCCCCCGCGCCGACCTTCCGGGAGGGATGCCCGGCGATCGCGCCGATTCCGTCGGGACACCCCTTGGGCGGGGCCGGAAACGCGGAAGGGCGCCACCGCGGACAGGAGGTCTCGCGGTGGCGCCCTTCGAAACGGGCGGCCGGGTCAGCTGGCCCAGTCGAGCAGCGGGCGGGTGTTGCTGGGGTGGCGAAGCTTGGAGAGCGACTCCTTCTCCAGCTGGCGGATGCGCTCGCGCGTCAGGCCGAGGTGCTTACCGATCTCGTCGAGGGTGTGGGGCTTGCCGTCGACGAGGCCGAAGCGCAGGGCCATGATCTTGGCCTCCCTGGGGGAAAGGTTGCCCAGCACGCCGCGCAGCTGCTCGCCGAGCAGCTGACGGTCGACGACCTCCGAGGCCTCGGGCGAGTCGACGTCCTCGATGAGGTCGCCGATGGTGGTCTCGCCGTCCTCGCCGATGGTGGCGTTGAGGCTGATCGGCTGGCGGCTGGTGCGCAGCAGCTCCTCGATCTGGTCGGGGCTCTTGTCGAGCTCGACGCCCAGCTCCTCCGGCGTGGGCTCGCGGCCCAGGCGCTGGTGCATGTCGCGCTCGACGCGCGACAGCTTGGAGAGCATTTCCAGCACGTGCACCGGCAGCCTGATCGTGCGGGCCGAGTCCGCGAAACCGCGCTGGATGGCCTGGCGGATCCACCACATGGCGTAGGTGGAGAACTTGTAGCCCTTGGTGTAGTCGAACTTCTCCACCGCGCGGATCAGACCGAGGTTGCCCTCCTGGACCACGTCGAGCAGGGCCATGCCCCGGTCGGTGTACTTCTTCGCCACGGAGACGACCAGGCGGAGGTTGGCCTCCAGCATGTGGTCCTTGGCCCGGCGGCCGTCCTCGGCGATCCACTCCAGGTCGTCACGCACGACCGCGGACAGGCCCGGGTCGGCCTCCAGCTTGGACTCGGCGTACAGGCCGGCCTCGATGCGCTTGGCCAGCTCGACCTCCTGTGCGGCGGTGAGCAGGGTGCGACGGCCGATCGACTTCAGGTAGGTGTGCACCGAGTCGCCCATGACGGAGGACTGGTCGTCGAGGTCGAGGGTCGGCTCGGCCTCCACCTCGGGCTCCTCCGCCGGGTTCCACTCGTCCTCGGGCTCCGCCGCTGTGTCCTTGGCGTCCTTGGTGCCCTTGGCGGTGGTCCCGGCGGCCTTCACGGCCTTGGTCCTCCTGGTGGTCTTGAGGTCCCCGGAGGACTCCACCGGGACCTTGGTCGCGTCGGGGGCGCCGGCCACGGGCTCGGCCTTCGTCGAGGTCTTCCTCGCGGAGGCGGTCTTCGTCTTGCGTGCGGAGGTCTTGCGGGTGCTCTTGGCGGTGGATGCCGAGAGTGTGGGCTCGTTCTCGGCCGCCAGGCTGACGCCCGCCTCGGTGAGCTCGCGCAGAATCGACCTGCCCTCGGTGGGGCTGACGCCCGCCTCGGCGAAGGCGTGACGCAGCTCCGCGAGTGAAAGGTGACCCTGGACTCGTCCTCGGTCAAGGAGCTGGTCGAGGGTCGTCGGGGCCTCAGATGAGGTCGCCACGGCGGCTGGGGGCATGAGGACACCTCCTCCATCACGGAGTCGTCTGAATTTACGGTTTGCTGGTCTTGGGGTGGGGCGGTCTGGGAGCCGCTCGGCGCACCAGTACCAATAACCCCAGGCAAGAACATTCTGTTCCCGACTTGACTCGGAAAATATGATGGGTGGACCGCCGTGTCGGCGATCCACCCGCGCGCGGGTGCCCGAGAGGGCCTATTCGATCACTTCCACGGGGCCCTCTTTCGCCGACTCCGAGGAGCCTTCGAGCGGGCCGTCGACCATGGGCATCGGGAAGGGCTCGGCCTGCTCCAGCCGGTCCTCGTTCCAGTAACCGAAGACCTTCTCGGGGTCGGGGTTGACCTCCTTGGAGACCACGTAGTCCTCGGCGGGAGGAGCGGACGCGGTCGGTGACGGCTCGTACGAGGGCGCTCCCGGCTCGTTCGGGGACACGGCGGGCACCGGCTCGTCCGATGGTTTCTCCGCTCTCCCGATCCCGCCCGACGCGGCGGCCGCCGTGACGGAAATGCCGCCGGCGAGGACCAGGCTCACGATTCCAGCCGAGACCCATGTCTTCCGGGTGACGTTCATCGGGCTTGTCCTTCCTGCTTCGGCTACCTCATTGGACGTTCGGGGGCACCTTCACGGTTCCCGATCACGACCATAACGGAGAGCCGCGAGATCCGGCTTGCCATTGGCCAGAAGCGGTATTTCGGTCACAACGGTCAGGTCGGCAGGGGCCGCGTAGGCGGGCATCCGCTCCTTGACGAGGGCGCGCAGCTCGGCCAGGGGCGGCGGGGAGGGCGAGACGACGACGGCCACCACCCGCTCGCCCCACTCGGGGTCGGGACGGCCGACCACGGCGACGTCGACGATCGCGGGATGCTCGGCCAGCACGGCGGCCACCGCCGCGGCGACCACCTTCTCACCTCCGGTGTTGATGACGTCGTCGGCCCGCCCCAGCACGCGTAGCCGCCCTCCCTCCAGGGTGCCCAGGTCCGAGGTGAGGAACCAGTCGCCGTCGCGGGCCGCCTCGGTGAGGTCGGGGCGGAGCCGATAGCCGGAGAACAGCATGGGTCCGCTCAGACGGATCCGGCCGTCGTCTACGACGGTGATCCCCACCCCGTTGAGGGGATCGCCGTCGTAGACGCACCCGCCGCAGGTCTCGCTCATGCCGTACGTGGTGACCACCCGGGCGCCGGCCGCGCGGGCCGCGGCGAGCAGGCCGGGGGGAGCGGCGGCGCCGCCGAGCAGGATGGTCCTGATCCTCGACAGGCGCTGGAGACGCGTCGAATCCACCTGGAGCAGCCGGCGCAGCTGGGTCGGCACCAGTGAGACGTGCTCCGCGCCGCTGGAGAGCACGGCCTCGGGGGAGAACCCGTCGTGCACGATCGGCTCGGTCCCGCCCAGCAGCGACCTGACCAGGACCTGCAGGCCGGAGACGTGGGAGGGAGGCAGACAGCACAGCCAGCGCTCGCCCGTTGCGGCGCCCAGGCGCCGCAACGAGGCCGACGCGGAGGCGAGCAGCGCCTCGGCGGACAGCTGGACGCCCTTCGGGACGCCGGTCGAGCCGCTGGTGGCGATGACCACCGCGACCTCGGCGGGCACACCGACGCCGCCCTCGCGGCGTACTCCGTTCACATGGGTCGGGCGCAACGCGTCGAGCGTCGCCCGCAGTGCGGGGGCGGGCAGGGCGGGGGAGAGGGGCAGCACGGCCGGGCCACTGCCGTCCAGCGCCGCGCCGACGGCCCGGAACAACTCCGAGGTCGCCGGAGATACCACGGCATGCAATTCCCGTTCTACGGAAAGCCACGCCTCGTGCGCAGGAGCGGTCATCACGGTCGTAAGGTTAGTGCCGGAAGCCGGACAACGGCCGGGGGTACCGGCGCAGCGGAGAGGGTGAAGCCATCGTGGGCACGGAGCGGGTCGAGCCGGGCGTGGATGAGCGGGCGGTGGAGAAGGCGTCCGAGCGCGACGGCGCGGTCGACTGGAAGAGGTCCGGCCAGTACGAGGACATCGTCTACGAGACCGGCGAGGGTATCGCCAAGATCACGATCAACCGCCCGGAGCGCCACAACGCGTTCCGCCCGACGACGCTCTTCGAGCTCAAGGATGCCTTCAACGTCGCCCAGGAGGACGCCGAGGTCGGTGTGATCATCTTCACCGGCGCGGGTGACAGGGCCTTCTGCTCCGGCGGTGACCAGAAGATCCGCGGCGACGACGGCTACGTCGACAAGTCCACCCCGCACGTCGGCCGGCTCAACGTGCTCGATCTGCAGGTCCAGATCCGCCGCTGCCCCAAGCCGGTCATCGCGATGATCGCCGGCTACGCCATCGGCGGCGGCCACGTGCTGCACGTGTGCTGCGACCTGTCCATCGCCGCCGACAACGCGGTCTTCGGCCAGACCGGCCCCAAGGTCGGCTCCTTCGACGGAGGCTACGGCTCCTGGCTGCTGGCCGAGACCGTCGGCCTGAAGCGGGCCCGTGAGATCTGGTACCTCTGCCGCCAGTACGACGCGCAGACCGCCCTCGACTGGGGCCTGGTCAACGCGGTCGTGCCGCTCGCCGAGCTTGAGACGGAGACGGTCAAGTGGGCGAGGGAGATGCTGGAGAAGTCGCCGCTCGCGCTGCGTATGCTCAAGGGCGCGCTGAACGCGGTGACCGACGGCGCCGCGGGGATGCAGCAGTTCGCCGGTGACGCCACCCTGCTCTACTACATGAGCGAGGAGGCGCAGGAGGGCCGCGACGCGTTCAAGGAGAAGCGCGCCCCCGACTTCGGCAAGTTCCCGCGCCGTCCCTAGCGGCGGCGGAAGTTCACGGCCGGGTGGCGGGGACAGGTTCTCCCGCCGCCCCCGAGGATGGCGGGGGTCCGAGGCGGTTCGGTCCCGAGGCGCGCCGCCCCGCATGGACGAGGTCGCCTTCGCGCGCCTCAGGACGGACTCACCCCCCCGGGTGCGGAGTTAAGGAGGCGGTGCGGTGAATCCCGCGACCGCGCTCGCGACGGTGCTGGTCGACGAGCTCGCCCGCTGCGGTCTCACGGACGTGGTGCTCGCACCCGGATCGCGGTCGGCGCCGCTCGCCCTGGCCGTGCACGCCGACAGCCGTATCCGGCTGCACGTGCGGGTGGACGAGCGCTCGGCCTCCTACCTGGCGGTGGGCCTCGCCCGCCGTAGCGGCCGCCCGGTCGTCCTGATCTGCACCTCCGGCACCGCGGCGGCCAACTTCCACCCCGCCGTCATCGAGGCGCACGAGTCGGGGGTTCCGCTGCTGGTGCTCACCGCCGACCGCCCGCCGGAGCTGCGCGACACCGGCGCCAGCCAGACCGTCGACCAGATCAAGCTGTACGGCACGGCCGTCCGCTGGTTCGGCGAGATCGGCGTGCCCGAGGACCGCCTGGGCCAGGTCGCCTACTGGCGGTCGACGGCCTGCCGCGCCTACCAGCGCGCGCTGGGCCCGTACGACCCGGGTCCGGTTCACCTCAACGTGTCCTTCCGCGAGCCGCTGGTCCCGGACGGCGACCCGTCCTGGTGCGAGTCCCTGGAGGGTGACAGCGAAGGGCCGTGGATCCGCGCCAGGGTGGCCTCCCCGCCGGTGGCCCTGCACCTGCCGCCGACCAGGAGGGGTGTGCTGGTCGTCGGAGACGGCGCGACCAACACGCGCAGATACGTGGCGGCGGCGGGTATGGCCGGATGGCCGGTCCTGTCGGAGCCCAACGGCGGCGCCCGCTACGGCGACCACGCGATGTCGACCTACCACTTCCTCCTCGGCACCCCGGAGTTCGCCGACCGGCACCGTCCCGACGTCGTGGTCACCCTGGGCCGTCCCGGCCTGTCCCGGCCGCTGCTGAACTGGCTGAGGCACGCGGACGAGCACATCGTGGTCGCCGCCGACATGACCCGCTGGCCCGACCCGACCCGCTCGGCCACCCAGGTCGCCCAAGTGGTGGAGATCCCGGTCACCGCGGGCGACGACGCGTGGCTGCACTCCTGGCGCCGTGCCGAGACGGCGGCGAGGGCCGCGATCGACGAGGTGCTGGACGGTACGGGGCTCAGCGAGCCGCGCCTGGCCCGCGACCTGGCGGAGGCGCTGCCCAACGGATCGCTGCTGTTCTCCGGTTCTTCCATGCCGATCCGCGACCTCGACCAGGCGATGCGTGCCCGGCGAGGTCTGCGGGTCCTGGCCAACCGGGGGGCGGCGGGGATCGACGGTGTGGTGTCGTCCGCGATGGGCGCCGCCCTCGCGCACAACGGCCCCTCCTACGCCCTGATGGGCGACCTGACCTTCCTGCACGACCAGAACGGGCTGGTCCTCGGCTCCCGCGAGCCCCGCCCGGATCTCTGCCTGGTCGTGGTGAACAACGACGGCGGCGGGATCTTCTCACTCCTTCCCCAGGCCGCGCTGCGCGACCCCTTCGAGCGGGTCTTCGGCACCTCGCACGGGGTGGACCTGGGCTACGTGGCCGCCGCCACCGGCACGCCGTACACCTTCGTGGACGAGCCGGGGCAGCTGGTCAAGGCGCTGCGCGGCGACGGGTTGCGCATGATCGAGGTGCGGACGGACCGGGAGTCCAACGCGGTGCTGCACTCCATGATGCGTGAGGCGGCCCACGCCGCCGTCCGCGACACCATGGCGTGACACCGCCTCCTCCGATCACATCGCACCGCGTGCTTTCCGAGGCGCGGCGCGGCCGGTCCGACGCGCTTCGTGACGGTGTCATGAAGGTGCCGTGACAGGGGTCGTGCCGCGGTGTCGCGAGATCACGTGATGTCGCGACGCAGGGTCAGCGCGCGGGCGGCGAGCACGATCACCGCGACGTAGCCCGCGAACAGCATCCCGCCGGCCCAGGCGGGCAGCAGCTCACCGGTACGCAGGGGCATGCCGCTCAGGGCCCTGGCCGCCCCGGTCGGCAGCCATCTGCCCAGCTCCGGCAGGAAACTGACGAGCAGGTAGTCGGCGTACATGAACCACACCAGCGCCACCGCCACCGCCGCGACCTGGTTGCGGATCAAAGCGCCCAGAGCCACTCCGAGCAGGCCGTACAGGGCGACCCCGAGCGCCGAGCCGAGCAGGACGGCGGGTACGCCGGGACTCCAGGCGGGGTGGCCGGCCAGAGTGAGGGTGACCAGGCCCGCCACCAGCGTGACCAGCGCCGAGACCGTGGCGATCAGCAGGCCGACGATCCCGTACGCGGTCAGCTTGGCCGTCACCACCCGGCTCCGCCCCGGGGTGACCAGGAACTGCCAGGTGATCGTCTGGTGGCGGTTCTCCCCGGCCATGCCGAGTACGCCGAGCAGCAGGGTGACGACGTAGGCCTGCTGGGCCATGCTGTAGACGTTCTCGATCTGCGCGTCGAGTGGCATCCCGCCTTCCAGGCCCATCAGGAAGACCATCAGCCCCGCCCAGGCCACGCACAGCGGGGGCGCGAGGGCGGCGAGGATCCAGGTGGTGCGGCTCGCGCGTGCCTTGAGCAACTCGGCGCGGATCAGGCCGTTCACGAGGTCACCTCCATGTAGAGCTCCTCCAGGTCGGTCTCCGGGGCGAGCGGGCCCTGCCAGGCCAGATGCCCCGCCCTGACGATGATCACGTGGTCGGCGATCTGCCTGATCTCGGCGAGCACGTGGGTGGAGACCAGGACCGTGCGCCCCTGGTGGGTGTAGGCCCGCAGGAAACCCCGCAGCCAGCGCATGCCCGCCGGGTCCAGGCCGTTGGCGGGCTCGTCGAGGACGAGGATCTCCGGGTCGCCCAGGAGGGCGGAGGCGAGGGCGAGCCGCTGACGCATGCCCAGGGAGAAGCCCCGCACCCTGCGGTCGGCCGCGGCGGTGAGATCGACCTGCTCCAGAACCTGCTCCACGCGTCCGGGATCCAGGCCCGCGGCGAGACGGAGAGCCTCCAGATGCGTGCGGGCGCTCAGCGCCGGGTGGAAGGCGGTGGCCTCCAGCACCGCGCCGACCGTCCGGACGGGGCGTTTCAGGTCGCGGTAGGGCTCGCCGCCGATGGTCGCGCTGCCCTCGGTGGGCGTGACCAGGCCGAGGATCATGCGCAGGGTGGTGGTCTTGCCCGCCCCGTTGGGGCCGGCGAAGGCCGTGAGTGTTCCCCGTTCCACCGTGAACGACAGGTCGTCGACGGCCCGTACCCCGCCGAACGACTTGCCGAGGTGGGTGACGCTGATTGCTGACATGACCTCGACGATGGCCCCCGGGCGGGTGGGAGCGCACGGTCCCGGGGATGGATCTCGCGATGTCCACCCGGGAGGAGATCGGGGCCGCCGGGGGTGGAGGCGATCTCCACCCCGAGGCCCATGGCCCGCCGCAGGGGGGCGTGGATAGCTTGTGGGCGTGACGTTTCTCCGCCGCCCCTCGGTGCGCCGGTTCCTCACCGTCGTGCTGGTGGGCTACATCCTCTCCGGTCCGGTGATCGGCGCGGTCGAGACGGGCTGGCCCGGTCTGCTCGGAGTGGTCCCGCTCGGCGCCGCCACCGTCGGCTGCTGCCTGTGGGTGCTGCTCGGCCGGGAGCCGCGCCGAGACGCCCCGCTGCTCGCGGCGACCCTGGCCGGGGGACTGGCCCTGCACGGGATCAGCCCCTACAGCGGCATGGGGTTCATGTACATCGTGATCTTCGCCGCGCCGTTCAAAACCCGCCTCTGGCCGGCGGCGTTCCTGGTCACGGCGGACGTCGCCGCCACGACGGCCGTGTCCTTCCTGCTCGGGCTGCCGGTCGCGGAGGTGCTGGGCAACACCTTCGGCCTCACCTACGTCGCCGTCTTCGTCTTCCTGATGCGGCACGTGAAGGCGACCAGGGATCACGCCGCCGCGCTCGCCGAGGCGCGGGCGGGCGAGGCGGTACTGGCCGAGCGGGCCCGGCTGGCGAGGGAGGTCCACGACATCCTGGCGCACTCGCAGTCGGCGCAGATCGTCCACCTGGAGGGCGCGCGGCTGCTGCTTGAGCGTGGGCTTGAGCGGGGACCCGAGCGCGGAGAGGACACGGCGGCGGCCCTCGACCGGGTGAACCGCGCCGTGCGGCTGGCGCGCGCCGGGCTCGAGGAGACCCGCAGGGCGCTAGACGCGCTGCGCGGGGAGGAGCTTCCGCTGGCCGAGCGGCTGGAGCGGCTGGCGGTGGAGTTCCGTTCCGTGACCGGCTCGCCCTGCGCGGTCTCGGTCGTGGGGAACCTCGACGGCCTGGAGGCGGGGGCACGGCTGGCGGTGGCCAGGACCGCGCAGGAGGCGCTGACGAACGTGCGCAAGCACGCGCCGGGCGCCGCGGCGTCGGTGGCGTTGCGCCGCGTCGGCCGCTGGTGCGAGCTGGAGGTACGCGACACGGGCGGCCCGCCGGGCCCGGCGGCGCCGTCGGGAGGCGGATACGGGCTGGTGGGCATGCGGGAGCGGGCCGAGCTGATCGGTGGTTCGCTCGCCGTGCGTCCGGGTGAGGAGGGCTTCGAGGTCCTGCTGCGGGTCCCGGCGTGAGCCGCCCGCGGCGCGGCGCCATCGCGGGGGTGGGCGCCGCGCCGCGGACGGGTCACGCCGGTGCCGTACGGTACGACCACGCCGGGGAGTGTGATCGGCGCACGCGGGCGCGTTCGAGGGGCGTTCAAGGGGCAGGGAGGCAGGGAGGCAGGGTGAGCGTGCGGGTGCTGGTGGTCGACGACCAGACGGTGGTGCGCGAGGGGCTGGTGCTGCTCCTGGGGCTGCTGCCCGGCATCGAGGTGGCGGGGGCGGCGGCCGACGGACGGGAGGCGGTCGGGCTCGCCGGCTCTCTTCGGCCCGACGTGGTCCTGATGGACCTGCGGATGCCCCGGATGGACGGGGTGGAGGCGACCCGCAGGATCAGGGCCGCCCACCCGGAGATCCAGGTGGTGGTCCTGACGACGTACTCCGACGACGAGTCGGTCTTCGCCGCGCTGGCCGCGGGGGCGCGGGGCTACCTGACCAAGGACGCCGACGCCGAGTCCCTCGCCTCGGCCATCGCCACCGTGGTCGAGGGTGAGGCCCAGTTCGATCCCGGTGTCCAGCGGCGGCTCGCCGAGGCGGTGGCCGGGAGCCGCCGCACGCCTGACCCGCCCGACGGCCTGACCCGCCGCGAGAGCGAGGTGCTGCGGCTGATAGCGGCGGGCCGCTCCAACGCGGAGATCGCCCGGGAGCTGTTCATCTCCGAGGCGACGGTCAAGACGCACATCAACAATCTCTTCGCCAAGGCGGGACTGCGCGACCGGGCCCAGGCGGTGACGTACGCCTTCCGGCATGGCCTGGCCCCCGACTGACAGCGGATTCCCGGCCGACGGTGGGGGCGCGCCGGGAGCCCTCCCCGGCGGTGGCCCGACGGCAGGGGAACCCGCGCCGGGGTGACGGCGACGGCGATGACTGTCAGGTCTGGGGATGTGGGGACGCCGTCGCGGGGTGAGGGTGAGTCGAGTACGGATTCACCTCGCGGGTGCCCGTCGAAGGGAAGTGCCATGCGACCTGACGTCAATTTGACCGGCTATGAGACGGTTGCGAGTTTCGGCGACTACGCCGAGGCCCAGCGTGCCGTGGACCAGCTGTCGGACCAGAAGTTCCCGGTGGAGCACACGATGATCGTCGGAGTCGGTCTCCGGCTCATCGAGCGGGTGCTCGGGCGGCTGACCTATCTCCGCGCCGCGGGGATGGGCGCGGCGACCGGAGCCTGGTTCGGACTGCTGATCGGCCTGTTCTTCGCGATCTTCACTCCCGGGCGCTTCCCCTTCATCCTGGTGCTGTGGGGCCTGATCTGGGGTGCCATCGCCGGAGTGATCTTCGGGTTGGTCGGTCACGCGCTCACCGGCGGCAAACGCGACTTCCTGTCGTCGAGCGCGATCGTCGCCGACCGCTACGAGGTGCTGGCGGCGGCCGCGCACGCCGCCGAGGCGCGCAGGCTGCTCAACGTCGGTACGTCCCAGCAGATGCATCAGCAGATCTGACCGGCCGGAGCCACCCGGGCCGGAGCCCGTACTGACGGCGGCGCGGGCGATGTCGCTCGCGCCGCCGTCCCATGTCCGCCCATCCGGCCGGCCCGATCCGCCGGGCGGTTCCGGTGAAGACGCGGAACCACCGGGCCCGGGGGACGCCGGGCTGTCGGATGGGCACCGACGACGCCGTCCGGCGGGCGCCGGTGCCGCAGCGCATAGGAGGGCAGCATGGCTAAAGCAGTCGGAATCGACCTGGGCACCACCAACTCGGTGATCGCCACCATGGAGGGCGACAAGCCCACGGTGATTCCCAACTCCGAGGGTGCCCGGACGACGCCGTCGGTCGTGGCGTTCACCGACAACGGCGAACGCCTGGTGGGGCAACTGGCTCGCCGCCAGGCGATCCTGAACCCCAAGGGGACGATCTACTCGGCCAAGCGCTTCATGGGCCGCCGCCACGAGGAGGTCTCCAGCGAGCTGAACGCCGTCTCGTTCGACGTCGTTCCCGGCCCGGAGGGGGCCGTCCGCTTCAAGATCCACGAGAAGTCGTACGCCCCCGAGGAGATCGCCGCGGCCGTCCTGCGCAAGCTCGTGGACGACGCCTCGAAGTTCCTGGGGGAGAAGGTCACCGAGGCGGTCATCACCGTACCCGCCTACTTCAACGACTCCCAGCGCCAGGCGACCAAGGACGCGGGGAAGATCGCCGGCCTGGAAGTCCTGCGGATCATCAACGAGCCGACCGCGGCGGCCCTCGCCTACGGGCTCGACCGCAAGGAGAGCGAGACCGTGCTCGTCTTCGACCTGGGCGGTGGAACCTTCGACGTCAGCATCCTCGCCATCGGGGACGGCGTAGTGGAGGTGCGGTCGACCGCCGGCGACACCCACCTGGGCGGCGACGACTTCGACCGGCGGGTCGTCGACTACCTCGCCGACGAGTTCCAGCGGGACAACGGCATCGACCTGCGTCAGGACCCGCAGGCCCTGCAGCGGCTGTTCGAGGCCGCCGAGAAGGCCAAGGTCGAGCTGTCGGCGGTCAGCCAGACGCAGGTCAGCCTGCCCTTCATCACCGCGGACGCCTCCGGCCCCAAGCATCTGAACGCCACGCTCAGGCGCTCGACCTTCGAGGAGATCACCGCCGACCTGCTCGAACGGTGCAAAGGGCCGGTCCAGCAGGCGATGGCCGACGCCAAGCTCACCGCCGACGACATCGACGAGGTGATCCTGGTGGGCGGGTCGACCAGGATGCCCGCCGTGCAGAACCTGGTGCGCCGGATGACCGGTGGCAAGGAACCGAACATGACGGTCAACCCGGACGAGGTCGTGGCGCTGGGCGCCGCGATCCAGGCCGCCGTCATCAAGGGTGAGCTGAAGGACGTCGTCCTGCTCGACGTGACCCCGCTCTCCCTCGGCATCGAGACGCTCGGCGGGGTGATGACGAAGGTCATCGAGCGCAACACGACCATCCCGGCCCGCCGCTCCGAGACGTTCAGCACCGCGGAGGACAACCAGACCGCCGTGGACGTCGTCATCCTGCAGGGCGAGCGTGAGCGCGCCGCCGACAACCGCCCCCTCGGCCGGTTCCGGCTGGAGAACATCCGGTCCGCGCCGCGCGGTGTGCCGCAGGTCGACGTGACCTTCGACATCGACGCCAACGGCATCCTGAACGTCTCGGCCAAGGACAAGGACACCGGCGCCGAGCAGCGCATCACGATCAGCGAGAGCTCGAACCTGGACAAGAGCGAGGTCGAGCGGATGGTCGCCGACTCCGAGCGGCACCGCGAGGAGGACCAGCGGATGCGGCAGGTGGTGGACGCGCGCAACGAGCTCGACAGTGCCGCCTACCAGGTGGAGCGTCGCCTGGCGGAGCTGGGTGACTCGGTACCCGTCCACGAGAAGGCGCGCGGGGAGATGCTGGTGAACGACGCCCGCGACGCGATCAAGCAGGAGGCCCCGCTCGACCGGGTCCGCTCGCTCACTTCCGAGCTCCAGCAGGCCTACCACGGTCTCGCCGCGGCGGGCGCCGGCGTCTCGGGCGACGGAGCCCCGGGGACCGGCGGGGCGGCGGGCGGTCCGGGAGCCGCGGGACCGGCCGGCTCCCAGGGTGGCGGGGACGACGTCATCGACGCGGAGTTCACGACCGATGAGTGAGACACCCGAGGCACGGCGCGATGGCCGGGAGGAGACACCGGACCGGGGGCCGGAGGTCCGGGAGGAGCACCCGGGGTCCCCGGGGGCCCCGGAGAGCCTGGAGGCCCCGGACGAGCTCCAGGAGCGCGTCGTGGAGCTCCAGGCGCTGGTGACCGATCTCCAGGACAGGTGGCGGCGTGCCCTCGCCGACCTCGACAACCTGCGCAAACGCGTCAGCAGGGACGCCGCGCGGACCCGGTCGGAGGAGCGGGCCCGGGCCGCCGGGGAGTGGCTGCCCGTACTGGACAACCTGGACCGCGCGCTGGAGCACGCCGAGACCGATCCCGTCTCCATAGCCGACGGGTTGCGGGTGATCCGCGACCAGGCGCAGGAGGTGCTCTCCCGCCTCGGGTACGCGCGTCGTGACGATACCGGGGCCGTGTTCGACCCGGCCAGGCACGAGGCGGTGGGCGTGCTCTCGCAGGAGGGCGTGCCCGACGGCACGGTCGTACGGGTGGTGCGGCCGGGCTACGGGGACGGTGAACAGCAGCTGCGGCCCGCGCTGGTCGTGGTGGCCAAGGGGGCATGATGCCCCCTGACCGGGACTTCTACGAGATCCTCGGCGTGCGGAGAGGGGCGAGCCAGGAGGACATCCAGCGCGCCTACCGCAAGCTGGCGCGGGCCAACCATCCCGACGTCAACAAGGACCCCTCCGCCGAGGACCGCTTCAAGGAGGTCTCCGAGGCCTACAGCGTGCTGTCCGACCCCGCGACCCGGCGCCGCTACGACGCCTTCGGGCCGGATTTCCGTCAGGTGCCCGAAGACGTCGACCCCGAGACGTGGGCGCGCGCCGGGAGACGCGGGGCGGGCGCGGGCCGGGCCGGGGGCCGGAGCGGAGCGGGTCCCCGTGGCGGCGGCTTCGGCGGCTTCGAGGAGGGCGTCGACCTCGACGATCTCCTCGAAGGGCTGTTCTCCGGCGGCAGGAGGGGGCGCTCCGGCGCGAGCTGGGGGCCGATTCCCGGTGCCGACCAGGAGGCCGAGATCGTGCTGTCCTTCGAGGACGCCTACCGTGGCGGGCCCCGCTCCATCACCGTCGGCTCGCGTCGGCTGCGGGTCGACATCCCGCCGGGCGTCACCGACGGCCAGCGCGTCAGGCTGGCCGGTCAGGGCGGCAAGGGCGGTGAAGGGGCGCCCGCGGGCGACCTCTACCTGATCGTCAGGATCGCCCCGCACCCCCGCTACCGGGCCGAGGGGCGCGACATCCACGTCCTGCTCCCGGTCGCTCCATGGGAGGCGGCGCTCGGAGCCTCCGTCGCGGTCGACACCCCCGGCGGCGAGACCAAGGTCAAGGTGCCGCCGGGCACGTCCAGCGGCAGGCGGCTGCGGCTGCGCGGCCGGGGGATGCCCAGCCGTCGCGACAAGCCGGGCGACCTGTACGCCGAGGTGCGGATCATGGTCCCGGAACGGCTGTCCGAGGAGGAGCGGCGGTTGTTCGAGCAGCTCTCCTCGGTTTCCACGTTCGACCCGAGGAGACGGTGATGAACGACCCGTTTTCCGAACGCGGACCGCGCCGGCCGGAGCCGCGCCCCGCCCACCCGCGGGAGCGGGCGGAGCGCGCCGGACGCTCGTCGGCCCCGGACGCGGTCTCCCACCCGCGAGAGAACCGGCGGGAGGCCCCAAGGGAGGCCCCGCGAGAGGTCCCGCGAGAGGCAGGGAGGACCTACCAGCTGACCAGGCCCGCGCGCCTGGATCTGGAGACGTTCGCCGCCCGGACGGGGACACACCCCGACCTGCTGCGGCGCCTCGTCGTGCTGGGTTTGCTCGACGCCTGGACCGACGCCGAGGGGAACCTGTGGTTCCCGCCTCCCCAACTGCTCACCATGGCGCGCATCCGGCGGCTGCGCGCCGGATTCTCGATCAACTACGCGGCGCTCGGCCTCGTACTGGACCTGCTGGACCGCATCGCAGAACTCGAGGCCGCCCAGCGCGGTCGTTCCCGACCCACCGGAGGCCCGCCGTGGACATGAACCAGCTGACGCAGAAGTCACAGGAGGCGCTGCACGACGCGCAGACCAAGGCCCTGCGTTTCGGGCACACCGAGGTGGACGGCGAGCACCTGCTGCTGGCGCTGCTCGACCAGCCGGACGGGCTGATCCCGCGCCTGCTCTCGTACGCGAACGTCGACACCGACCGGCTCAGGACCGAGTTGGAGGCGGGGCTGGACCGCCGCCCCAAGGTGAGCGGTCCCGGCGCCTCGCCCGGCCAGGTCTACGTGACGCAGCGGCTCTCCCGCCTGCTGGAGACGGCCAAGCGGGAGGCCGACCGGCTCAGGGACGAGTACGTGTCGGTGGAGCACCTGCTCGTCGCCCTGCTTGAGGAGGGCGGCTCGACGGCCTCGGGGCGGCTGCTGCACGAGCAGGCCCTGACCAGGGACGGCTTCCTCAAGGCGCTCACCGCGATCCGCGGCAACCAGCGGGTGACCTCCGCGATGCCCGAGGTGGCGTACGAGGCGCTGGAGAAGTACGGGCGCGACCTGGTGGCCGACGCCATGTCCGGCAAACTCGACCCGGTCATCGGGCGTGACGCCGAGATCCGCCGCGTCATCCAGATCCTGTCGCGCAAGACGAAGAACAACCCGGTCCTCGTCGGCGACCCCGGTGTGGGCAAGACCGCCATCGTGGAGGGCCTCGCCCTGCGGATCAGCCACGGGGACGTGCCGGAGGGACTCAAGGGCAAGACGGTCTTCAGCCTCGACATGGGTTCGCTGGTGGCCGGGGCCAAGTACCGGGGCGAGTTCGAGGAGCGGCTCAAGGCGGTGCTCAACGAGGTCAAGGCCGCGGAAGGGCGGATCCTGCTCTTCGTCGACGAGATGCACACCGTGGTGGGCGCGGGAGCCGCCGAGGGCGCGATGGACGCGGGCAACATGCTCAAACCCATGCTGGCCCGTGGTGAGCTGCACATGATCGGGGCGACGACCCTCGCCGAGTACCGCAAGCACGTCGAGAAGGACGCGGCCCTGGAGCGCCGGTTCCAGCCGGTGATGGTCGACGAGCCCTCGGTCGAGGACGCCGTGTCCATCCTGCGCGGCCTGCGCGAGCGCCTGGAGATCTTCCACGGCGTGAAGATCCAGGACAGCGCGCTGGTGGCGGCCGTCGTGCTGAGCCACCGCTACATCTCCGACCGTTTCCTGCCCGACAAGGCCATCGACCTGGTGGACGAGGCGTGCGCGATGCTGCGTACGGAGATCGACTCGATGCCCGCCGAGCTCGACGAGCTCACCCGCAGGGTGATGCGCCTGGAGATCGAGGAGGCCGCGCTCGCGAAGGAGGAGGACTCCGCGAGCGGGACCCGGCTGGAGGAGCTGCGCAGGGAACTCGCCGACCTGCGCGCCCAGGCCGACGCGATGCGGGCGCAGTGGGAGGCGGAGCGGCACGCCCTGCGCGCCGTCCAGGCCCTGCGCGAGGAACTGGAGCACGTACGCGCGGAGGCGGAGCGGGCCGAGCGCGACTACGACCTCAACCGCGCCGCGGAGCTGCGGCACGGCAGGTTGCCCGAGCTGCTGCGGCGGCTCGAGGCCGAGGAGGAGCGGCTGTACTCCAAGCAGGGCGCCTCGCGCCTGCTGCGCGAGGTCGTGACCGACGAGGAGATCTCGATGATCGTCTCCCGATGGACGGGCATCCCGGTGAGCCGGCTGCGCGAGGGCGAGCGTGAGAAGCTCCTGCGGCTCGACCAGATCCTGCACGAGCGGGTGATCGGCCAGGACGAGGCGGTGCGGTTGGTGGCCGACGCGGTGATCCGGGCACGCTCCGGCATCAAGGACCCGCGCCGCCCGATCGGGTCGTTCATCTTCCTGGGGCCCACGGGCGTCGGCAAGACGGAGCTGGCCAAGGCGCTCGCGGCGGCGCTCTTCGACACCGAGGACAACATGATCCGCATCGACATGAGCGAGTACCAGGAGCGGCACACGGTCAGTCGTCTCGTCGGCGCGCCCCCCGGTTATGTCGGGTACGAGGAGGGAGGCCAGCTGACCGAGGCCGTGCGGCGCAAGCCCTACTCCGTGGTGCTCTTCGACGAGGTGGAGAAGGCGCACGCCGATGTCTTCAACACGCTGCTGCAGGTGCTCGACGACGGCAGGCTCACCGACGCGCAGGGCAGGACCGTCGACTTCCGCAACACCGTCCTGATCATGACCTCCAACCTCGGCTCCCTGTACCTCCTCGACGGCGTCACCTCGACCGGGGAGATCGAGCCCGAGGCGAGACAGCGGGTCATGGCCGAGCTGCGCTCCCACTTCCGCCCCGAGTTCCTCAACCGCGTCGACGACATCGTGATCTTCAAGCCGCTCACCCCGGAGGAGATCGAACGCATCGTCGACCTGATGTTCGTCGAGCTGCGCGACCGCCTCGAACAGCGGGGCATCCGGCTGGAGGTCACCGAGGCGGCGCTGCGGCACATCGCCGAGCGAGGCTACGACCCCGTGTACGGAGCCCGCCCGCTGCGCAGGTTCATCGCCAGGGAGGTCGAGACGCGCATCGGCCGCGCGCTCCTGTCGGGGGAGGCGGACGAGGGAGCCGTGGTCCGGGTGGACCTCGGCGACGACGAACTCGCCGTCACCTACGGGTGAGTCGCCGACCGCGGACCAGCGGAACGGTCGACGTCACCGAAATAACGAAATATCAAAATATCGTGCGACACCGGAACCACGTCCCGCCCTCCTCGAGGAGAACGCACCAGGGGGACGTCAGCCAGGACGCCGGTGGCCGCTCTCCTGCGCCGCGAGCCTGGCCAGTTCGACCCGCGAGTGAATACCCAGCTTGCGGTAGACCTGCCGCAGGTGGAAGGCGACGGTGTGCTCGCTGATGAACATCTGCTCGGCGGCGTGCCGGTTCGTCAGCCCCTGGGAGACCAGATCGCAGACGGCCTGCTCGGTGCCGGTCAGGCTGGCCCACCCCGAGGCGGGGTGGGCGGTCCTTACCCAGTGGCGGCACCGCTCGCCCAGACGCCGCAGTCTGCCCCGCACCCGCGCCGCGTCCCGGACGGCTTCCACGGCCCCGTAGCAGGTCAGGGCGGTCTTCAGGCTCCCCACGGCCAGCTCCCTGTGGCCGTCGCCCACCCCCAGCAGCACCCCGAGGTCCTCCGCCGCCGACCCTCTCGCCCAGGGATCGACGTACCCGGCCACCGCGCGGCCCAGCGCCTCGGCGTCACCCTCCCGCAGCCCTCGCGCGTGGTCGGCGGAGACCGACGGGTTGGACAGGCCGGGATTGCGGGAGGCGACGTCCTCGGCGGCGTCGACCACGGCGTCGGCCCTGCGCCGGTCGTTCACGGCCATCGCCACCCGCACCAGCCACGCCGCCGCCGCGGGCTCGCCGGTCAGCGCGCCGAGGTACAGGGGCAGCGCGTCGTAGACCCCGCCGAGCGAGCTCATGCCACCCGCGGCGCCGTCGCGCGCCTCCCTGATCCGTGCGGCCACCAGCTCCGATCGCAGCCGTGCGGGCGGCGGCATGCCGGATGCCGGCCTGACCAGGCCCCTCTCCATGTACCTGACGGCCCCAGGCAGGTCGCCCGACCGCAGTGACGCGGTGCCGAGCACCGACAGGGACGAGGAGACCAGCATCGGCGCTTCCAGGGCCTCGGCGGTGGTCAGGGCGACCTCCGCGTGCTTGATCGCTGCGCCGATCCGGCCCGCGGCCAGGTCCAGGCGGGCGCGGAGAACGGGGATCTCCGCGGCCCACGAGGGCTCACCCTCGGTGTCGGCCTCCTCGGCGGCGATCTCCGTCGCCGCTGCCGCCTCGTCCAGCAGCCACAGGTCGACGAGCATCGTGGCCAGCACCGCCCGCGGCTGCCGGTGCGGGCCGCGGGCCGGTCGCTCCACGGCCTCGCGCGCCAGGCCCAGCCCGCGAGAGAGGTCGCCCTCGTTCCACGCGAGCAGGGAGAGGTCCAGGAGCCTCCCGCCGTCGCCGCCCCGGAGGGGCGCGGTGGAGCGCTCGACCTGCTCCCGCAGCGCTCGCCGCACCGGTGAGGGCACCCTGTCGACGACCGACCGCCACACCAGTTCGTGACGGAACGTCAGCTCGTCGGAGGTGGCCACGAGGACCCCGGCCGCGAGTGCCTCCTCCAGCGGAGGGAGCAACGCGGCCGGGGTCTCGCCGAGCATCCTGGCCGCGTACGCAGGTGTGACCGAGCGGCCGAGCACCGCGATGGCCTCCAGCAGATAACGGGTCCTGGTGCCGAGCTCGTTCAGGCGGCGTCGGACGGCGTCGTGCAGGCGCGCGGGCAGCGCCGCCTGGGCGGAGGTGATCCCGGACGGCCGGGCGACGCCGTCCTCGACCAGGACGGCGCCCTCCTCGCGTAGCCCGGTGAGGAGCTCGGAGAGCAGGAGCGGATTGCCGGCGGCCTGGGCGGCCAGCGCCGCCAGCTCCCGCCCGGGTGGCGCGCCCAGGATGTCGGCGGAGACCTCGGCCACCGCGCGCTCGTCCAGCGGGCGCAGAACGGTCCGGGCGGCCCCCTCCTCCTCCAGCAGGTCGAAAAGCCGGCCCGCGTCGCCGCCGGCCGGGGCGTCGCGGCGGGCCAGCAGCCATGTCACCGGGCGTGAGGCGAGTCGCGAGGGCATCGTCCGCAGGGCCATGATCGTGGCGGGGTCGGCCCACTGGAGATCGTCGAGGATCACCAGCAGAGGCCCCGAGGCGAGTCTTCTCTCCAGCGAGGTACGGACCTGCTCGGCCAGCCACAGCAGCAGTTCCGGCCCGTCGGGGAAGAAACTCCTGGTCAGGGGCATCGGAGTCGTCGGTGACTCCTCAAGCGCCGACAGCAGCGGCCCCAGGGGGGTGAGCCGTCCCAGCTCGTCGGCCCGGCCGCCCGCCACCGACATCCCACGCGCGCTCGCGGCGCTCGCGGCCTCGGCGAGCAGCAGCGACTTGCCTATCCCCGGCTCGCCCTCGACGAGCATGACGTTCCGGGTCGTGGACGCGACGCCTTCGAGCAGGGCGAGGGCCGCCGCCCACTCATCCTTCCGGCCGCGCATGGTCTTGTCTCGGATCTGGCGTCATACCGGCGCTTCCTGAGCGGTGATTACGCATATGACATCCCCAAGGGACGAATCATCACGCGTCGGGCACCATCGCGCACCGGTTGTTTGGCGCAGATTTGACCTTGGGGAGCCCGCCGCCCGGTCAGCGTTCGATGAGCGTGACCTCCAGGGAGTAGTGCGAGGCCCGGTAGAGGTGGGAGCCGTGCTCGACGGCCCTGCCCTGGTCGTCGTAGGTGGTGCGGATCAGCGTGAGCAGCGGCGCCCCGCGCCGCTCGCCGAGCAGCCTCGCCTCGGCCGCCGTGGCCGCCCGCGCCCCCATGCGCTGGTTCGCCACGCGCATCCGCACCCCGGAGGCGCGGAGCGTCTCGTACAGCCCGTGCTCCCGAAGGCCCTCGGCGGTCAGCGGGGCGAGCCCGCAGGGCAGCCAGTTGTGCAACAGGGCGAGCGGTTCCCCCGTGGCGTAGCGGATCCGCTCCAGGCGGAGCATCTCGGTGCCGGGCGCGACGCCGAGGGTCGCGGCGACGTCCTCGCCCACCGGAGCCGGGCCCAGGAGCAGCACCCTGGTGGCCGGCTCCTGACCGGCCCTGCGAAGGTCGTCGTAGAGGCCGGTCAGCTCGATGGAACGCCTGATCTGGCCGTGCACCACCTGGGTGCCGACACCTCGCTTGCGCACCAGCAGGCCCTTGTCGACCAGATACTGGATCGCCTGGCGGATGGTCGGCCGCGACAGGCCCAGCCGACCGGCGAGCAGGATCTCGTTGTCGAGACGCGCCCCCGGGGGCAGATCGCCGCGGCGGATGGCCTCGGAGATCTGCTCGGCCACCTGGAAGTAGAGCGGGACCGGGCTGGACCGGTCGAGATCGATGGCGAGCTGCGTCATTCGCCCTCCCCGTTGACACGCCGCGCCGTCAGGCTAGCGGACATCAGAATGTCTTGACAAAAACCGTCCGGTCCTGGCCACCGGGACAGGGACCATTGTTCGCGCCGCCGTTCGCGCCACTGGAGGAAGCATGGATCAGCGCAGGGATCAGAGCACCGCGACGAAGCTGTCCGCCGTCGCGGCCGAGGCCGCCCGCGCGGTGGGCGACCGGCTCCGCGGGGCGTTCAGGTCGCGTCCCGCGATCGAGACCAAGAGCGACTTCCACGATCCGGTGACCGAGCATGACCGTGCCGCCGAGGAGATCATCCGAGAGGTCATCGACAGGCGTGTCCCGGGGAGCACGGTCATCGGCGAGGAGGGCGGCAGCACGGGTTCGGGTGAGATCCGCTGGTACGTCGACCCGATCGACGGGACCGCGAACTTCGCCGCGGGGCTGCCGTTCTTCTGCGTGTCGATCGCCGCGGCAGTCGGGGACGAGGTGGTCGCCGGGGTGGTGTACGACCCGGTGCGAGACGAGGAGTTCCGAGCCGATCCTGGCGGTGCCTGGTGCAACGGCACGCGGCTGCGCAGCGCCGGCGCGACACGTGACCGGGAGGGGGTTCTGCTGACCAGTTATCCCACTCCCCGCGAGGTGACCGAGGGCGGGGAGGAGACGCTGCGCCGGTTCGGCAGGATGCTGGAGGCGTTCGCCTCCACGCGCCGCCCGGGCAGCACCGCGCTCAAGCTGGCGTACGTCGCGGGCGGGTGGGCGGACGTCGCCTACGGCAGTAGGGTCAGTCCGTGGGACATGGCGGCGGGGTCGCTGCTCGTCCGGCGGGCCGGAGGCGTCTTCATCCCGTTGGACGGGTCGGTCTTCGAGGCCGGCGGCTACCTCGCCCACGTCGGAGGCTTCGACCTGGCGGGATCGGTCATGAGCGAGCTGCTCCTTCACGACCGCCAGGTCCGAGACGTCGGCGGGCCGGGGTGAGCCGGCGAAGGGCCCGCATGGTCGACCCTCGCGCGGGGCAGGTTCCGCGTGTCGGTGAACCAGATTACCTATTGATCCTGTAGGAAATACAGGTAAAATGATTGTCTCGCCGTACGAAGGAGCCGCCATGAGCCTGGAGCCGGAGGCCGAGAGCCCGCTGGCCGCCGCGGTCGGCGCCGCGCGCTGGATTCGTTCCGCGGCCGTGGACGACGAACGCGGACGGCACTGGCTGGCCAATCCCGACCCCCGAGGCCGGGCCGCCATGCCCGACCACCCCCTCTCGCTGTACTCGGGGGCGGCCGGGATCATCCTGTTCTTCCTGGAACTCGCCGCCGCCACCGGAGACGACGGCTACCTCGACGACGCCACGGCCGGAGCCCGATACCTCGCCGCCACCTGGCGGGAGCAGGCCGACCTCTCCCTCCATCACGGCCTGGCCGGAGTGATGTTCGCCCTGGCCGAGACCGGCTGGGCCACCGGCGAGGGTGGCTTCGAGGTCGAGGCCGGCGCCGTCGCCGACCGCATCGTGCGCAGCGCCCGCCCCGTCGACGGCGGCCTGGGCTGGACCGGCGACCCCGCGCAGCGAGGTGACGGCGGGATCATCCTCGGCCTGCTGCACGCCGCGGGCATCCTGGGAGTGCCCGCCTACCAGGAGGTCGCGGTCGAGGCCGGCGCCCGCATCGCCACGCTCGTCGTCCCCGGTCACCGCTTCGGCGAGGGCGCCTGCGCCGACCTGCCCCTGGACGCGGTCACCCCCGGCTTCCTGTCCGGCACCGCGGGCACCGCCTTCCTGCTCGCCCGCCTGTACGGCGTGACCGGCGAGAGCGCCTTCCTGGGCGCCTCCCGCAGGGGGGCCGACTTCGTCCGCGCGGTCAGCGCCGTGAACGAGCGGTGCGCGCTGGTGCCGCACCACATCCCGCAGGGCCGCGACCTGCACTACCTGGGCTTCTGCTCCGGCTCGGCCGGGGTCGCCCGGATGTTCTACGAGCTGCACCGGGTGTCGGGCGACGCCGGGGATCTCGATTGGGCCGAACGGCTGGCGCGGGGGATCGTCCGCAGCGGCGCCCCCGCCAACCAGAGCGGCGGCTCCTGGAACTCGGCCTGCCAGTGCTGCGGCACCGCCGGTCTGGTGGAGCTGTTCGTGGGACTCTGGGCGGCGACCGGCCACAGCCGGCATCTGGAGTTCGCCCGCACGCTGGGGGAGAACCTGGTCGGCCGGGCCACCGGCCACGACGGCAGGGGCACCCGCTGGTACCAGGCCTACCGGCGGTTGCGCCCCTGGGAGGTGACCGCCGACACCGGCTACATGGTCGGGGCAGCGGGGGTCGGGGCCGCACTCCTGCACCTGGAGGCCACCGCCCGCCCGCAGGAGGCGAGGCGGCTCATCCTGCCGCCGGACAATCCGTTCCCCGCGATCCCGTTGCCGAGCGCGACGCTCCGACGCTCCTGACGGCTCCGGACGATCGTGGAAGGCGTGTCGCCGGCGGGCCGGCCGCTCTCGCGGACGAGCGTGACGAGAGGGCGCCGCAGCGAGATGGGGCGGAGGGCGCGACGCGGATCCGCGACCTGGTGGCGAGGGGGACGCGTCCTCGGCCCGCCGCGTCCGAGCAGCTCTCCGGACCCTGTACGGTCGGGCATCGAGGCCTTCACCGGGCCCGGCGTCGCGAACACCCCTCCGGCACCGTCCCGGCACCCCGGACCGGGTCACCCCCGGTACGCCCGATCGTGCCGACCCGGTCGCGGAAGGTGGCGGCCACCGGCGCCCCTCGCGCCGGAGAAACCAAGGATGATCTGCCCTTTGGCCGTCAAGGGGTGACAAAGCTCGTGATGATGATTGGTGATTCTCCGTGAGTGTTGCGCAAGGCATGCCTAATCTCGGTGTCGTGACAATCGAGGACTTCCTTCCCGACCCCGGCCGTTCCGTCGTCGCGATCGAACCGGCACAGCCGGGTGCCGGCCACTGGGCCGGCGCGCCGAGCGCCGTGGCGAGCGACGGGCTCATCTACCTCGCCTACCGGCTGCGCCGCCCCGTCGGCGAGGGCCGTGGTTACGCCGTCGCCGTCGCCCGTTCCGTCGACGGTGAGCGGTTCGAGACCCTGCTCACGATCGGCAGGGAGGAGATGGACACGGAGTCGCTGGAGCGGCCCACCCTGGTACGCACGCCGGAGGGACGCTGGAGGCTCTACCTCAGCTGCGCCACCTACGACACCAAGCACTGGCGGGTCGAGGTGCTGGAGGCCGACGACCCGTCCGGCTTCCAGGCCTCGCAGCGGCAGGTCGTGCTGCCGGGCGACCCGAAGACCGGCGTCAAGGACCCGGTGATCGTGCTGCGGGACGGCCTCTGGCACCTGTGGGCCTCCTGTCACCCGCTGGAGGAGGACCACGAGGCCGACCAGATGGTGACCGACTACGCCACCAGTGCCGACGGCATCGAGTGGACCTGGCAGGGCACCGCGCTCAGCGGCCGTCCCGGCACCTGGGACGCCAGGGGTGCGCGGGTGGCCGCGGTCCGCTTCCTCGGCGACAGGGTGGTGGCCTTCTACGACGGCAGGGCCACCGCGGCGGAGAACTACGAGGAGAAGACCGGTGTCGCGGTCGGCACGGATCCGGCGGAGCTGACCCCTCTCGGCACCGAGCCCGTCGGGGTCTCGCCGTACGCGGGCGGTGGCCTTCGCTACCTGGACATCGTGGATCTGCCGGGCGGCGGGCGGCGGCTCTACTACGAGTACACCCGTGCGGACGGGGCGCACGAGCTCCGCACCGAACTGCGCTGATCACGGCACGGGGTCCCGGGCGTGCCACGGTGCCCGGGACCGTCCGGCGGAGATCGTCGAGCCGCTTCCCGGAGCGTCTCGCTACGCCTGGGGGCGGCCGTTGCGCGCCTGGCGCTGGCCGTTGGGGCGGGTGCCCACCAGGCCGCCCGAGCGCTCGCGGGGACGGAGCCAGTCGCTGAAGTCCTCGCCGGTCACCGTCTGCAGCAGCGCCACGTCCTCGGTGAAGTAGGAGATCAGCTTCTCCCGCTGGTCCCAGGTGAGCGGCTGGCGGGAGCGGGCCCGCTCCTGCAGCCTGCGCTCCAGCGGGTCGGTCAGTGCCACACTCACCCGCGACGGCAGGAAACGTCCCACGGACGATCCCACCCGCAGCGCCCGCGACAGCATCCGGTGCCCGCGGGTCGGCTCCGGGTGGGCGGTCACGTTCTCCCTGGGGACCTCGGTGACCACGCCGGTCTCCACCCCGAGAAAGCGGAAGATCCGGTCGAGGGTCTCGGCGGGGCGGTCGACCAGGTCGCGGTAGCGGTAGACGAGCACCTGCTCGCGCGGGAACAGGGTGAACAGGTGCTCGAGCTGCTCCCCGTACTTGCCGAGCCCGCGATAGTGCCAGAACGGCGCCCAGCCGGCCCTGACCCGCCGCTCCTCTTCGGCGCAGGCGAGGACCACGTCGCCGATCGGCTCCAGCCCGGCCGACCACAGGTGGGTCCAGTTGGAGTGGGCGCGCTCCACCGGGTCGCGCAGCACCACGATGAGTCTGGCGCCGGGGATGGTCTCCCTGATGCGCCGCTGCGCCGCCAGGTCGTAGAGATAGAACGGGGTCGACTCGCCGGTGAGCGTGCCCGGCGGTGCCGCCGTGAACAGGGCCTCGTACTCCTCGCGCTGCCAGACGTGCTCGCGGTAGGTCTGGGCGTCGCCAGGTCCCCCCCTGGTCGGCGGCGGGCCGTCGCTGAGGAAGAACTTCGGTTCCTTCACCGGGGACATGAACAGTCCCGGGTGCCGGGCCAGTGCGGCGTGCAGGGCGGTGGTCCCGGCTTTCGGGGCACCGATCGTGAGGAAATTCGGCAGGGGCATCGTTATTACCCTTAATCCCTACTATGATTATTGGTAAATATAGCCCTTTCTCGGGCGAAGGCAAGCACCCGCTCGTGCGATCGCCGTGCCCCAGGGGGAGTTCCCGATGGCGGAGATTTCAGTCATCGCATCTATCTCCAGGTCATGGATGTGAAGAGGTCTGTCCCGTCCGATGAACGCCGAGTTCTTTTCTGCTGTTTCGCCACTGTGAAGGAGTTTTGTCGCGCTGCGCCGGGGTGACCGGCGCGGGTGCGTCGCCGAACGGTGCCGTCACGTCGCGGCGGTGATCGGCGTAAGCCGGCGGCGCGAACACCGAGGTCAAAAAGCCGAGCCGGAGCCGGACGAAGCCGTCGCCGCGACCCGGCTCGCCCTTCAGAAGTCGAACGACTCCACATGGATGCGCCGGCCGGGCACGCCCGCGCGGCGCAGGGCGTGGCGCGCCGCGACCGTCATGCCGGAGGGGCCGCACAGATAGACGTCGTGGACGGCCAGACCGGGTATCAGAGCCCGCAGGGCGCGCCCGGTCAGCGGCACGCTCCGCCCACCCGACGATCCGGTGAGCTCGTCCACGGTGTAGTGGATCGTCGCGCCGCGCACGGCGGCGATGGCGTCCAGCTCGTCGCGGAGGATCAGCTCCTCGTCGCGGCGCGCCATGTAGACGAGGGTCACCTCGCCGGGCAGCGTCTCGAAGAGCGCGCGCAGCGGGCTGATCCCCACGCCGCCGCCGACCAGCAGAACCTGCGGCCTGCGGCGCCGCGCGGCGGTGAGGGCCCCGTAGGGGCCCTCGGCCCACACGCGGGTACCGGGCCGCAACCCGGCCAGCGCGCCGCTGTGGTCGCCGACACCCTTGACGGTGATCCGCAGGAAGCGGGAGTTGGCGGGTGCCGACAGCGAGTAGGGGTTGGCCGTCCACCACATGCCAGGGGCGAGGAACCGCCAACGGAAGAACTGGCCGGGTTCGGCGCCCAGCTCCTCCAGGTGCTCCCCGGTCAGGTAGACCGACACCACGGTGGACGACTCCCTGCGGACTCCGGCGACCCGCAGCCGGTGGCGCAGGGCACGGTGGACGGGGGTGAGGAAGCGGTACCAGGCCAGCAGGGCGACGACGGAGGCGTACAGCGCGTACCAGAACACCCTCATGACGACGCCGCCGGCGAGGTCCGGCCCGGTGAGCTGGTGGCCGAACCCGAGGAAGACGGCCCCGTAGGTGATGAAATGCAGGTAGTGCCAGATCTCGTACCGCATCCTGCGTCGCACCTCGCGCACCGAGACGACCGCGACGCCGGTCAGCAGCAGGAGGGCGACCGTCGCCTCCAGCATGGCCGGGCCGTCCAGGATCAGCCCCGCGGTCCCCTCGAACACGCTCGTGCCGGACCGTGCCACATGGGCCGCGACGGCGAACAGCATGTGGGCCGCCGACAGGACGATGGTGTGGCGGCCGCCCGTCGCGTGCCAGCGGGCCAGCCGGTCGGTCCCGACCCCGCGATCCAGCGCGGGAACGCGGGCCATCAGCCCCAGCAGGACGGCGCAGGCGTAGCCCGCGAGCATGCCGGTGAGCCTGCCCGCCCAGGCCAGTGCCCCGGCGACCCCGGAGACCGAGGTCAGGTCCGACCAGCACGTCGCGGTCGCCGCGATGGCCCCGGCGCAGACGAGGGCGAGGACCGGAAAGGGCCGCGCCCGGCGCGCGGGCGGCCGGACGGCGGCGCGTCGCCGTGCGCGCGTGCCGGGGGCGGGGGCGGAGGCGGGGCCTTTCACGGCTTCAGCCGGGTGAGACGGTCGCCGTGGTCCTTCTCCAGGGTGGCGGCGAACGCCCTGGTCTCCGGGTCGGAGCCCGACTTCTGCTCGCCCTTCGCGACCAGGACCGACTGGGTGAGATATTCGCGCGCGTTCCTGGTGAAGAGCCGGTCGAACGCGGCGCCGTCGGCCCGTCTCAGGGCCGCGAAGTCGTCGGGGATCACCATGCCCGGGATGTCGTGCCCCTCGTGCTCGTCGCTCTCCGGCACCCCGGACCTCCGCAGCAGGTCGCGCAACCTTCCGAGCGTCGTACGGTGATCGGCGACGTTCTCCTCGGCGAATCGGGTGATCCTCGAATTCGAGGTCTTGCCGGGGGCCAGCTCCAGCAGGCGTACCGCCTGCTCGGTCATCGGGATCATCAACTGCAACCACGCGATGTCGGTGCCGTTGAAGGAGCCCGACGCGCTTCCGGTCGGTGTGGGAGGCGCGTCGGGTCCGCTTCGTGACGACGGGTGATTCGCGGCCGAATGGGTCGGCGGCTCGGCGGCGACACATCGTGATACCAGCAGCACGGTGAGCACGGCGAGTACCGTCGCGCCGATCGTGGACGCCTTCATGTCGCTCCTTCGCTCACGCCGATCCCGTGGTGAGGCGAGACCCGGTGTGTGGGGCCTCGCCCTGTTCAGGCCGGACGGTGTGTCTCGCGCCTGAAAGCGATCACCTGTCGTCTCAGGGGGTGCCGTCGGCGCCGCACTTGACGATCGGGCGGATGCAGTCACGCACGCGGCGCTCCATCTCGGCCTCGGGCCAGGCGTTGAAGAAGTCGGCGTGCATGGTGTAACCGGGGCCCGAGGAGAGCCGGAACCTGGCCGGGTCGCCGCTGACCGGGTAGCGCAGCACCTGGCGCAGCTTGGGCACGATCACCGGGTGTGAGGCCGGGCAGGCGCCGTTCACCGGATAGGACATGTGGCTCTTGTGGTCGGGCGAGTCCAGGTCCTTGCCGTTCCAGCAGTGCGGGAAGTCCAGGTAGGACTCCAGCATTTTGCCTGCCGGGCAGTTGACGAAGTTCTTGGAGGAGCCCACCTCGCCGGCGTGCAGGCACGACCAGCGCGAGCTGCTCGTGGGGTCGTTGACACCGGTCGCCTTGGCGTTGCCGGCCACGATGCGCAGGCCCAGCGGGAGCGGCCGGGTCTGGGCCATCAGCTCGTCCTTGATGCCCTCACCCAGGTAGTAGAACGTGGTGCCGGTCGGCTCGACGGGCTTGTCGTTGCTGTAGAGGGTCGGCACCCAGTACGAGGACAGGTCGGCCTTGGGGCTGCAGGTGGTGCCCCCCTTCAGCAGGCTCTTGATGTCGGAGTCGGCGTTCGTGGAGGTGTTGCCGAAGAAGCTGTGCATGTGCGACCCGCCGGCGAGGCCCGGCATCACGATCGGGTCGTCGGGCAGCCGGTGGGTGTAGGGGCACTCGGCGAGGAACTCCGCCACCCGCACTGCGCCGGGCGGGACCGGGCCCTTGGGCAGGTTGGTGCCGGAAGCAGGCGGGGTCGCGGTGGTGGTGGGGGCCGGCTTCGTCGGGGTGGCGCTCGGCCTGGGGGTGGCGGTGCCCGAGCCGGTGCCGTAGACCTCGAACTCCCACAGCGAGACCCCGTACTGGGAGGAGCGCCTGGTGGTGTTGAGCCGGACGTAGCGGCCGGTGGCCGAGACGTTCAGGGTCTGCACGCCGCCCTTGCCCGCGGTCGTGGTGTGGATCGTCCTCCACTGGCCTCCACCGGAGGAGGTCTGGATCGTGAAGGCCGTGGCGTAGGCGTTCTCCCACTTCAGCACGATCTTCTTGATCGCCTTGGACGCGCCCAGGTCGACCTGGAGCCACTGGGGGTCACTGAAGGCGCTCGACCAGCGGGTGTTCTCCTTGCCGTCGATAGCGGCCGCGGCGGACAGGTCGCCCCTCTCGGACGAGGAGGCGGTGGCCCTGCCGCTCTGCGACAGCGGGGCCTCGGCCGCGCCGGCCGGGGTGACGCCGTTCACCAGGGAGACGCCCAGGACGGTCGCGAGGGTGCCGGCGAGCGCGAGGCGATGGACTCGCCCGCCCGATCTGCGGCCGGGGGCCGTGGTGTTCGGAACGGTCTCACTCATGTGGATGAGGTCCTTAGGGGGATCGAGTTGTGGTGGACGTGATGCTCGACGGCGTCTCGGACGGACCGGCTCGTGGCCCGGTGTGTCGGCGGACAGCGGTGTCACCGTGCGCCTTCGCGGTGTCACCGTCACGAGCCTCCTTCGCCGTCACGCCCGGCGCCGGGCGTGTTCTGTTCCTGGACTGGAGACCGGCGGGGGGACGGGCGACAACAAAAAACCCAAGGAAATCTCAGAAAATCTCAGAAAAAGGGCGGAGAAGATTTTTGTTGTCTCCCTGACCTGCTGCCGGTCTCCATAGAGGGGGCTCGTTGGTCTTCCGCTATGAGGGGTTATGGAGAGAATCGTCCCTGCGCGCCGCCCGGAGCGGCTCGGGGGCGATGACCGTGGACGGCGACAGGAAGCGGAGTGCGATGCGCGGAACCGGCAGGGGCGGACCCGACACGGCGATGGTGGCCGCCGCACGCGACGGGGACCAGCAGGCGTTGGACGCGCTGGTGGCCGACTCCCTCCCGCTCGTCTACAACATCGTCGGGCGAGCGCTGAACGGCCACACCGACGTCGACGACGTGGTCCAGGAGACGTTCCTGCGGGTCGTCCGCGCGCTGCCCGACCTGCGCGACCCGCAGGCATACCGGTCCTGGCTGGTGGCCATCACCGTCCGCCAGGTGCGCGACCACGAGCAGGATCGCAGGACCACCCAGCACCGCAGGGCGGACCTCGACACCGCGGAGGAGGTGCCCGACCCCGCCTCGGACTTCGCCGCCGTGACCATCCTGAGGCTCGGGCTCACCGACCAGCGCCGCGAGGTCGCCGAGGCCACCCGCTGGCTGGACGGCGACGACCAGGCGCTCCTCGCCCTGTGGTGGCTCGAGGAGACCGGCGAACTCGACCGTGCCGATCTCGCCGGAGCCCTCGGCCTGTCGGGGCGCCACACCGCCGTACGCGTCCAGCGGATGAAGGAACAGGTCCAGACGGCGCGCACCATCGTGCGGGCGCTGCGCGCCGGCTCGGGATGCCCCGGGCTCGGCGCCCTCACCGCGAACTGGGACGGCCTCCCCAGCCCGCTGTGGCGCAAGCGCTTCGCCCGGCACATCCGTGACTGCGCCGTCTGCCAGGGGCACACCGCGGGCCTGCTGCCCATCGACCGGCTGCTCAGTGGGCTGCCGCTGCTGCCCGTCCCCGTCGGCTTCGCCCTGCACCATCTCCAGGCCGCTCCCCCCGCCGTCGAGGCGGTGGCGCACGCCGCCTCCCACGGCGCGCACGCCCTCAAGGCGACCGAGACGGCGCGGACGGGCCTGTCGGCCTCCCTGCCCTCCGCCCCTGCCGCGATCGGCGGCGCGGTGGCCGTCGTCGTCGCGGGCGTCCTGGTGTTCGGGCAGTTCACGGCTCCCGCCCCCGAGCCCGCTCCTTCGCTCGCCGTACCCGCGCCGGCGGTCTCGCTGTCGCCGCCCCCGGCGCGGACGCCGTCGGCGCGCGCCACCCCCGAAGCCTCCCCGTCCCCCGCGCCCAGCCGCAGGCGAGCCTCCCGCACTCCCACTCCCACGCCGACCCCGCCGCCCGCGGTCGTGACCTCCCCCAGGAAGGGGGTGGGCGTATGGAAGATGCCCGGCCTCAGCTCGGCCCTCGCGAAGTCCGGCGCGAGCTGGTACTACACCTGGTCCACGCGCCGCGAGGGCGTCACCGGTCCCAGGGCGGACGGGTTCGTCCCGATGATCTGGGGGGCGGGCAGCGTCACGCCGGAGAACCTCGCCCAGGCGAGGCGCGCCGGGCCCTACCTGCTCGCCTTCAACGAGCCCGACCTGCCCGAGCAGGCCAACATGACCGTGGAGGAGGCGTTGTCGCTCTGGCCGGACCTCATGTCCGCGGGCCGCGTGCTCGGCAGCCCCTCCGTCGCGTTCGGCGCCGACACCCCGGGCGGCTGGCTGGACCGCTTCATGTCCGGAGCCAAGGAGCGGGACTACCGCGTCGACTTCATCGCGCTGCACTGGTACGGGGCGGACTTCCGTCCCCAGCCCGCGGTGAACCAGCTCAAGTCGTACATCCAGGCCGTGTACCAGCGCTACCGCAAGCCGATCTGGCTCACCGAGTACGCCCTGATCGACTTCTCGAACGGCACCCGCTACGCCAGTGACGCCCAGCAGGCCGCGTTCGTCACGGCCTCCACCAGGATGCTGGCCTCCCTGCCGTACGTGCGACGTTACGCCTGGTTCGGCCTGCCCTCCTCGGAGACCGAGCCGGGCAGCGGGTTGTTCCGCGGCGACGGGACCGCCACCCGCGCCGGCCGCGCCTTCCAGGCGGCACGCTGAGCGTCGTGTCCCTGGGCGGCACTCGGACGGATAGCCTTGCCGGGTGCCCGACCCGTACCTGACTCCGCGGGAGACCGTGGAACACGAGATCGAGATCAAGCGCTCCCGGTTCCTGTGCACGGTCGGCCCGGTCTCCTCAGAGGAGGCGGCGAGGGAGTTCGTCGCCGCCCGCAGGCGGTTGCACGGCGACGCCACGCACAACTGCTCGGCGTACGTGATCGGCGGTGACCGCCGGGTCCAGCGGGCCGACGACGACGGCGAGCCCGGCGGCACCGCGGGGACCCCGATGCTGGAGACCCTGCTGCGCCGGGGCGTCGCCGACGTGGTGGCGGTGGTCACCCGATACTTCGGCGGGGTGAAACTCGGCGCCGGAGGGCTGGTCCGCGCGTATGGCTCTTCGGTCGGCAAGACGCTGGACCTCACGCCGCTGGTCGGCATGGTGCCCGCCAGGGTCATGACCGTGACCGTGGACCACGTCAGGGCCGGGCGGCTGGAGAACGACCTGCACGCCTCGCCGTACGAGGTGAGAGAGGTCCGCTACGGCGCGGACGTCGGCTTCCGCGTCGCGGTGCGCGAGCGGGATCTGCCCGCCTTTCCCGGCTGGGTCGCGACGCTGACCGCGGGCCGCGCCGGGATCGAGCCGGGCGAGGCGGTCCACCTCAGGGACGCCTGACCCGCACCCGTCCTGTGCCTGTCGCAGGCCGGGCCCGGCTGAAAGGCGGCGCCCCTTCCCCGGGAAAGCCCTCGGCACGCGCCGTTCCCGTCGGCAATAAATGTGGGATGGGTCACACTCGGACGGGGTGACGGTGCCGGCCGACGGCCATGGCCGCCCGTCCTCGGAGGCGGTACGGGATCCTTCCGTGCCACCGTCGCCCCCGCCCTGACCGTCCGATTCCCCTCTGACGTGGGAAAACCTCGAACGACATCCGGTCGTCACGCCCGCGCGGAGCTCGGCTGCGGTTTTCCGCAGCCGAGCTCCGCGGCGCACACCAGGTGAGGAAGGCGGCGTTCCTCATCCAGACCGTACGCAGCTCTCCGTAGCCTTGTCCCTATGAGTTCACCGAATCTCGACGGAGTCGCCGGATGGGCGATCAACCTTATGGAAACCCTGGGTGCGCCCGGGGCGGGGCTGGCGATCGCACTTGAGAACCTGTTCCCGCCTCTGCCCAGCGAGGTGATCCTGCCGTTGGCGGGCTTCACCGCGAGCAAGGGGAACATGGGGCTGTTCGACGCCGTGCTCTGGACGACCCTGGGATCGGTGGTCGGCGCGCTCGCGCTGTACGGGGTCGGAGCCCTGCTGGGCAGGGAGCGCGTGGTGTTCATCGCCTCCAAGCTGCCGCTGGTCAGTGTCTCCGACATCGAGAAGACCGAGGCGTGGTTCGCCAGGCACGGCAGGAAGACCGTCTTCTTCGGACGGATGATCCCCATCTTCCGCAGCCTGATCTCGATCCCTGCGGGGATCGAGCGCATGCCGATCATGATCTTCACGCTCCTCACCACCCTGGGCAGCCTCATCTGGAACACGGCCTTCGTGATGGCGGGGTTCCTGCTCGGTGAGCAGTGGGAGCTGGTCGAGGAGTACATGGGGGTGGTGTCGAAGTCGGTGCTGGGCATCGTGATCCTCGCCATGATTGTCTTCATCGTGGTCAAGCTGTCCGACAGACGCAAGGGCAGGCACCACGCTTAGCCGCGAACACTCCGATCAGGGCCCGCCCGGCGCGGGCGGGGAGCGCCCGGGGTCTGTCACCCCGGGCGCTCCCCGCCTCTCCCGGCGGGTCCTTTCCCGTTCGCGACACCTTTTCCGCGCGTTCCGGAGGTCTGTGGGCGCCGGCGAGGGAGAGGGGCTGTCGAAGGGCCGGCAACGGTGCGGCGGGGATCGGTGATCAGGGTGACGCCGATCCGGCGCGTCGCCGGTGGCGCGAGCGGGCCAGGCCGTGGGCCGTGCGCAGCAATTCCAGGACCGCAGCCTCGGTCCGCGGCCCCGGATTCACCACGGCCAGCCAGCCCAGCGGGCCGTAGACGGGGTGCGCCATCACGGAGTCGATCACGCTGGGGTCGGCCTCGTCCGTGGCCGTGTCACGCGGCCGGCGGCCCGTCCAGCCGACGAAGGCGTCCTTTCCCGCGAAGAGGTTCAGGCGGAAGACACCGGGACGGTTCAGACGCGACAGCTCGTCGTCCGGATAGTCCTTCGTCACGATCGTCGCGAAGGGCTGGGTCGCCTTCGGGACCTCGCCGTCGGGCGCGTAGTAGAAGAACGCGTCACCCCAGCTGATCTCGGGTGAACCGTCACCGGGCGCGGGCCTGAGGGTGAGAACCCCGTCGAGGCCGGTGAGGAACTCGATGATCTCGTCGATACTCATGCGTTGTAGCGTTTCATTCATGTGGTTGTGGAGACTTTTCCCCGAACACCCCGAGGTAGAGGGGTGAAAAGCCGCAAATCAGGAAATATGCGGACGGTCGATGTCGCGCGACAGGCCGGATACTCCGTCCAGCAGGTGCGCAATCTCGAACGCGACGGCGTCCTGCCCCCGGCGACGCGCACCGGCACGGGATACCGGATCTACGGCGAGGCCCATCTGCGTTCCGCGCTCGCCTATCGGGCCCTCGCCGAGGCCACGGGGCCCATCGAGGCCAGGAGGATCATGCGCGCGGCGCACGCGCGCCCAGCCTCGGAGGTGCTCGCCCTGCTCGACGCGGCGCACGCCAGGCTCGACACGGAACGACGGGAGCTCAGGCTGGCGAGGGAGGCCGCCGCGACGATCTCCGGAGAGACGATCGGCGACGTACGCCCCTCGGATGTCATGAGCGTCTCCGAACTCGCCGCCGCGCTCGGCGTGCGCCCCTCGACATTGCGGCACTGGGACGCGGAGGGCCTCGTCGTCCCCCGCCGGGCCTCCCCGGGAGGACCGCGGCGATACTTCCCGGACGATGTCCGGGACGCGCGGATCGTCCATCAGCTACGCCTGGCCGGCCACCGCGTCGCCCCGCTCCGGGCCCTGATGCCGGAGCTGCGGCGCACCCGCCGCTGGGACGAGGTGATGACCACGCTGGCCGCCAGGGACGCGAGCGTCGACGCCCGCTCCAGAGCCCTCCTCGACGCCGCCGCCGTGCTCAGCACGCTGATCCCGCCGGCGGGCGCCTCCAGGGAGACCGCCGTGGACGTACGGGCCTGAGTCCCGGCTTTCTACTCCACGCACGCAGGTCGCCGACCGGCTCGTCCATGAGCACAGCCGGTGGGCGGCCACGACAGGCTGGGCACTGATCAACGCGGCTGATCCGTGCGGCACCTGACCCGCTGCACCTCAGGCGGGTTCGGAGATGGGCACCCAGTTGAACTCCGGGCAGTAGCGGGAGTAGGTGGCCAGCTTCCAGGCCGCGTACTCCCGTGTCCGGCCGGTGGCGCGCAGCAGGTGTTTGACCCAGGTGTGGGCGATCCGTTCCTGGCGGCTCATGCCGGTGTCGATCTCGTCGAGCATGCGGCACGCGACCACGAAGTCCTCCTCGGTCAGCGCCGACAGGTCGATCTCGACGCCGTCGACCTCGAAGGAGAACACCAGCCGGGTGGTGGTGAACCGGGTGAAGCGCTCGCCCTTGAAGGCGGCGTGCGGGGCGAGCGCCGCCATCAGCTCCTCGCGACCGGCGATCGGGTAGCCGATTCCCAGGTCCAGATCACTGGTCTGAAGGTTGAGCTGGATCCCGAAGGAGCCGACGTCACGCGGCGTGTGCCCCGTCCAGGACTCGACAAGGTGGGCCGCCGCGGCGCGGACCCGCAGGAGCCGCTCGTCCTCCGCGCGCCGTGCCTGCCAGAACGCCTCGGCTCGACGGAACTCCTCAGCGTCGAAGGACTCGGGAACAGCCCACCTCGAGGCCAGGACGGACTCAAGATCGAGGTTCGTCGCCCGACCACCCGCGGAGATCGTTTGATCGGTCATCGACCCAGCGTAGTAACAGCGGCATGGCACGCCTCGGAGGTTCCCGTATTTCCCAGAGGGCTCCTGGCATCGGAGCCTCAGGGGCGGAGCGGGTCCTTGTCGGCGGGGGAGAGGTCGCTGGGCCAGAGCCGGTAGACGTTGAGACGCGTCTCGTAGTACTTGTCCGTCTCCCCGACCCACTGCATGCCGATGCGCTTGGCCGTCGCCGCGCCGCGGTCGTTGTTCACCCGGACGACCGCGACCAGCTCGTGGGCGCCGATGGAGAACGCCCAGGCGGCCAGGGCGCGGCCGGCCTCGGTGGCGTAGCCCTTTCCCCAGGCGTCGGGGGAGAGCTGCCAGCCGATCTCGATGTCCTCCTCGTCGGGAGGCAGGTAGCGCAGGGAGAGGCCGCCGACGACCCGCTGGTCGGAGTTGCGGACGATCGCCCACCGGCCCAGCGGGGGCGTGAGGGTGCTGCGGTTACGGTCCCACGACTCCAGCGTGGCCCGCATCGCCTGCTCGCCCTCGAGCTGCGTCATCGCGGGGGAGAGCCACCGGGTGACCTCGGGGGCACCGTAGATGGCGAGGGCCTCGGCGGCGTCGTCGGGACTCCAGTCACGCACCGTGAGGCGGGCGGTGGTCAGTAGGGCCATGTTTTCCTCTCCCTGACGAGTTGACCGGCCATACGGCGACGAGAGGACGCCGACCTGGAGAAATATCGGTTTCTTGCTGGAAATATCCGACGTATTGCACTTGTGAGAGTACGCCTATTCACCGGGTAGCGGCGAAGCAGGGCGGGGATAGCCGGGACGTCTCCCTGGTGTCTCCAGAAAAGGAGGGCGGGCGGCACCCGCCGTGACCGCCCACGCTCTCCCGGGGGAGGGTGCGGGAAAGGGGAATCGGCCCGCCCTCGGAGCCGGGAGACGGCCAGGAGGAACGGCCCGCCTCTCCAGGACGGGAGGGGAGGGCGCCGGATCGGCCTCAGCCCTCCAGGGCGTATCGCATCACCCGGAACTTGGCCTCGGCCTCGGCGAGCTCGGAGGCGGGATCGGAGTCGCCCATGATGCCGCAGCCGGCGAACAGCCGGGCGGTGGGGCCCTCGATCTGGGCGCAGCGCAGCGCGATGCCCCACTCACCGTCGCCCCGCGCGTCGATCCAGCCCACCGGGCCCGCGTACCCGGCGCGGTTCATGCCCTCCAGTTCGCGGATGACGCCGAGAGCCGCTCCCGTGGGGGTGCCGCCGACGGCGGCGGTCGGGTGCATGGCCGCCACCACGTCAAGGACCGAGGCCCCGTCCGACAGCCGTCCCCGCACCGGGCTGGCCAGGTGCTGGACGTTGGAGAGCACCAGGAGCTCGGGCTCCTCGGGGATCTTCAGTTCGGCGCAGAGCGGGTCGAGCGCCTCGCGCACCGAGGCGACCGCGCAGGCGTGCTCGTAGCGGTTCTTCTCCGAGGCGAACAGGGCCGTGCCGCGCGCCACGTCGTCGGCCTCGTCGGCGCCGCGCGGGATCGTGCCGGCGAGCACCAGGGACTCGACGGTCTCCCCGGCGCGCCGGACCAGTAGTTCGGGCGTGGCGCCGACCAGCCCCGCGCAGGAGAAGGTGTAGCACTCCGGGTAGCGTCCGGACAGGCGGGCGAGCAGCAGCCGGACGTCGATCGGACGCTCCGCGACGGCGGTCAGGTCGCGGGCGAGCACGGTCTTCTCCAGCCGGCCCGACCTGATACGCCGGACGGCCCTGGCCACGGCGTGCTCCCACTCGGGCGCGGTCAGGCTGCCGTCGCCGTAGCGGATCCTGCCGGGGGCGCGGAGTGGGGTGACCGCGTCGAGCCGCCGCTCGCCGACGGTGGTCAGCCAGGCGCGGCCGTCGCGGCGGGCGAGAATGGTCTGGGGGACGACGAGAACCGAGCCGTGCGCCTCCGGATCGAAGGTGAAGGAGCCGAAGGCGACGGGACCCGAGCCGGGCGCCGTCACGTCGTCGTCGACGTGCGCCTCACCGAAGAGGCCCGACAGCCGGTCGCGGGCCCAGTCGAAACGGCCCGGACCGGGCGGCACGGTCAGGCGGACGGCCTCGCCCCAGGCGACGAGGCCCTCTCCGTGTCTCACCCAGGCGTAGGGGGCGGCCTCGGGCAGTCGGGTGAACAGGTCACCGGGGTCGTCGATGGGGGTGGTCGTCACCACGAGAGGACGGGTTGATCCGAGCGCTACACTCACCTCCGCCACTCTATGCGGGGAACTGAACGTGTTCGACGGCAGTATGCCCGCCAGCACATCCGCCACGCGCTGTCAAGAAAACCAAGGCACTCGGTCAACAGACTCTACCGTCCTGGCCTGCGGTGATACATCCGAAGCAGACGCGATCTCTCAGCGGAGGTGTCATGCTTCGCACGACTGTGACAGCACTCACAGGGCTGGCCGCCCTCATGACCGCCTGGGCGCCCCCGGCCGGAGCCACCCGGACGGCGGAGCCCTGGCGGCCGGTGGTCATGGCCGCGCTCGGCGACTCCATCAGCGCGGGGTTCAACGCCTGCGGCTGGTACCTCACCTGCGCCTCACGCTCCTGGTCCACCGGTGACCATCCGAGCGTCCAGAGTCAGTACGTGAGGCTGCGGGCCGCGGACGTGGTCGCCGGGAGCACAGTGAACCTCGCCGTCCCCGGTTCCACCAGCGCCGACCTCGCCGGGCAGGTGGCCCGGGCGGTCAGCCGGCGTGCCGACTACGTGACGGTGCTGATCGGCGCCCAGGACGCCTGCGTGTCCGCCGAACGGCTGATGACCCCCGTGGCCGTCTACGAGAGGCGGGTGGCCGAGGCCCTGGCGCTGTTCCGTGCCGGGCGCCCCGGCGGCCGGGTGTTCGTGGCGAGCATCCCCGACCTCAAGCGGCTGTGGCAGATCGGCAGGAAGAACTCGGTGGCGCGCGGGTTCTGGGCGGTGGGCCGGATCTGCCCCACCATGCTGGCGCGGCCCACCTCGACCTCGGTGGCCGACCAGGCGCGCCGTGACCGCGTGCGAGCCAGGGTGGCCGACTACAACGCCGCGCTCGCCAGGGTCTGCGCGGCGTACGGCCCCGCCTGCAGGTTCGACGGCAACGAGGTCTTCAGGCAGCGCTTCACGACCGGACACCTGAGCAAGTGGGACTTCTTCCACCCCAACGCCGCGGGCCAGAAGCTGATCGCGGAGAAGACCTACGCGATGATGCGCGACTGGCTCACCGAGAACGACACAGCGGACGACACAGCGGGCGACACCGGGCCCGTCCCGGCCCCGGCCCCCGTTCTTTGATCTCGGCCCTGCCCGGCGCCGTGCGCGCCTCCGTTGCGCACGGCGCCGGGTCTCCCTCGTGGTCGGTCCGTTTCGGGGGAGGTGAGGCGGGTGGTCTAGAGCCAGCCGTTGTGCCGGGCGGTGCGGGCGGCCTCGATGCGGTTGCGGGTGCCGGTCTTGCCGATCGCGGCGGACAGGTAGTTGCGCACGGTGCTCTCCGACAGGTGCAGCCGCCGTGAGATGTCGGAGATCGCCGCGCCGTCGGCCGCCGCGGCGAGCACGTCCCGTTCGCGATCGGTGAGCGGGCTGGTACCGGTGCTCAGCGCGGCGGCGGCCAGTACGGGGTCGATCACCTTCTCGCCGGCCAGGACCCGGCGGATCGCCGCGGCGAGATCCTCGACGGGACCGTCCTTGACCATGAACCCGGCGGCGCCCGCCTCCATCGCCCGCCGCAGGTAGCCCGGTCTGCCGAAGGTGGTCAGGATCAGCACTTTGCAGCCCGGCAACCCGTCCCGCAGCCCGGCCGCGGCCTCCAGGCCACTCGCTCCCGGCATCTCGATGTCCAGCAGGGCGACGTCGGGTCGCACGGCGAGCGCGACCGGCACGACCTCGTCGCCCCTGGTGACCGTGGCGACCACCTCGATGTCGTCCTCCAGGTCGAGAAGCAGGGCGAGCGCGCTGCGCATCATGCCCTGGTCCTCGGCGAGCAGCACTTTGATCATGGAAGCGTCACCCTCAGCAGGAAGCCGTCGTGGTCATGGATCTCCAGCGTCCCGCCGAGTGCGACGACCCGCTCGGTCAGGCCGCGCAGGCCGTTGCCCGCCGGGCTCCCGCCGCGTCCCCGGCCGTCGTCACGGATCTCCAGCGTCGTTCCCTCCAGGAGGATCTCACAGGTGCCCGCGGCGCTGTGGCGGACCACGTTGGTCACCCCTTCCCGCACGGCCCAGCCCAGCAGGGCGTCGGCCTCCGGTGCCCGCCGTTCCCCGGTGACGGTGACGGTGGCGGTGATGCCCGCGTCGGCCAGGGCCGTGCGCGCCGAGGCCAGCTCCGCGTCGAGCCCTCGGCCCCGATAGCCGGTGACCGCGGCCCTCACCTCGGTGAGCGCCTCCCTGCCGACGGCCTCGATGTCGGCCGCCTGCCGCGCCGCGGCCTCGGCGTCGCGGGGGGCGAGCCGTCGTACGGCCTCCGCCTTGACCACCATCACCGACAGGGTGTGCCCGAGCAGGTCGTGCAGGTCGCGGGAGAAGCGCAGCCGCTCCTCGGCCACCGCGACCCGGGCCAGCTCCTCGCGGGTCTCCTGGAGTTCGGCGATCACGGAGAACAGCTTCAGGACGACACTGACCACGAGGCCGCCGGTGGTCGTCCCCCAGCTGGCCAGGGAGATGCTCTGCCAGCTCGCCCCCGAGCGCCACATCACCGCCACCAGCGCGACTGTGAGCGCGGTGAGGATGACGTAGACGGATCGGCCGCGCAGTACGACCCCGCAGGCGATGGTCATCAGCGGCGCGAGGTAGAACCAGTTGTGCGCGAAGCCCGCCAGCAGCAGGAAGGCCACCGTGAGCAGCCCGGCCAGCGCCACGGTCGCCGCGCGCCGCCCGTTGTGGAAGGCCAGCCGGACGCACAGCACGTACAGGACGGCGAAGGCGGCGACGCCCAGCGCGGCCGGCACCACCGGCCGCACGTGGCCCGCCGCGAGGTCACTGATCGGGGGGTAGGCGAGCATCAGCCACGGGTAGAAGGCGAACTCTCCAGGTCCGCCTCCCCCTCTTTGTGAGCCCTCCCTCCCTGCCATCTTCTCCCGCCCCTTCCTGGCCTCTTTCCCGCCCGTCACCTCCACAGCCTGTGGCCCCTTCACCCGCACCTCCCGGGGCCGCTCCGCCTTCCCGCTCATCGGGTCACTCCTATCACGCGGCTCATCGCGCGCGCCCTGCCCGGCGGTAGCCGTACACCGCCAGGATTCCGAAGACGACCAGCCAGCCGGTCAGGATCAGCGCCGTGCCGGCCCCGGGGGTCTCGCCGAAGGCGACCTTGCGCGGCAGGTCGGCGTAGCCGAAGCTCGGCGTCCACTGCGCGACGGTCCTCAGCCAGGAGGGGAAGCCTTCGGTAGGCAGCCACAGCCCTCCGACGATCGCCATCGTCATGTTGGCCGCGATGGTGAACACGGCGGCGGTCTGGCCACTGAACAGGTAGCCGAGGGCCATGCCGAGCAGGGTGAAGGGCAGGGAACCCACCCAGAGCAGGAGCACGATCGAGATCCACTGCCAGACCTCCAGCCGTACCCCGTTGAGCAGCGCCGCCGACAGGCACGCCCCGGTGATCGCGGGCAGCACCATGAGCACACCGGTCGCCGCCTTGCCCGCGACCACCCGTACCGGGGCGAGGGGAGTGGTCCGCAGCTGCCGCAGCCAGCCCGCGGTCCTGTCCTCGGCGATGCCGGCGCCGTTGTTGAAGGCCGAGCCGATCGCGCCGAAGGCGGCCATGTTGACCATCATGTAGAGGGCGGCCCAGACGCGGTCGTCGCCCGCCACTCCGAGGTTGGTGAAGACGAGGTACATCGTCACGGGCATCGCGAAACCCATGATCACGTATCCGGGGTCGCGGAGGATTCTGGTGACCTCCAGGCGGACGTAGCCGAGCATCAGACCTCCACCTCCGACGGTCTCGGTGCCCGCCCTGCCCGTTCCGCCTGTCCTGTCGGTCCTGCCTGGCCCGCCTGCCCTGTCAGTGCGAGGAAGGCGTCCTCGAGCGCGGCGGGAACGACCTCGAGGTCTCGTACGCCTCCCGCCGCCGCCAGTGCCACGACGGTGGCGTCGGCGTCGCGGGTACGCAGGTGGGCTCGCTCCCCCCGGATCTCGACGGAGACGACCCCGGGCAGGCGTTCCAGGAAGGCACTGCCCCCACCGGCGGTGACGCTGACCGTGGACAGCGCGACCAGCCGCTTGATCTCCCCGCTGGTGCCGTCGGCCACGATCCGGCCTTTGTCGACCACCACGACCCGGTCGGCGTACTCGTCGGCCTCCTCCAGGTAATGGGTGGAGAACAGGATCGTCCTGCCGCGCGCGGTGAAGGCGCGCATGCTCTCCCAGAACTCCCGCCTGGCCCGTACGTCCAGCGCCGCGGTCGGCTCGTCGAGCAGGATCAGCTCGGGGTCTCCGGCCAGTGCGAGCGCGAAGCGGACCCGCTGTGCCTGGCCGCCCGACAACCGCTCCAGCCTGCGACCGGCGAGCCCTTCCAGCCCGGCGATCGACAGCACCTCCTGCAGGGGGAGCGGCGCCCGGTAGGTCCCCGAGACGAATCCGACCAGCTCGCGGACCGTGGTCCGGGAGACGAGGCCGCCCTCCTGGGGCATCGCCGCCAGCCGCCCGCTCCGGATCGCGTCCTCGGGGGTGCCCCCGAGGACGCGTACCGTCCCGGAGTCGGGGGTCAGCAACCCGAGCAGCAGCGCGATCGTGGTCGACTTTCCCGCGCCGTTGGGACCGAGGAGGGCGACGGTGCGCCCGGCGGGGATGCCGAGGCTGAGACCGTCCACGGCGCGCACCGCCCCGAAGCGTTTGGTCACGTCCTTGAGTGACACCGTGTCATTCGCGTCATTCGTGTCGTCTGTCATGTGGACGACGCTACGGAGCGTGCGTTG
This sequence comes from Streptosporangium sp. NPDC049046, assembly GCF_040649155.1. Classification (NCBI taxonomy): domain Bacteria; kingdom Bacillati; phylum Actinomycetota; class Actinomycetes; order Streptosporangiales; family Streptosporangiaceae; genus Streptosporangium; species Streptosporangium sp. NPDC049046. The sequence goes on from NZ_JBEZEZ010000015.1 coordinate 79,194, forward strand.
TTCGAGGCAGATCCATCGATCCACAGCCAGTCATGACAAATGTCCCGGTGCTCCGCCCTTCCGAGAACTCCGGGATGTCCGGCCCTCCCGGGCTCGGCCGGTCCGCCAGGGCATCGCGGGGCCCTGGCGCCGTGCTCTCCGAGGTTCTCCGCCCGAGCCTGTCCCCTCTCAGCCCGCCAGCGCGGCCAGCGCGGCGGCGGTCTCCCGCGGCCTGGAGACCATCGGCCAGTGACCGGTCGGCACCGCGACGAAGCTCCACTCGGGCCCGGCGAGCGCGGTGAAGAAGGGATGACCGGAGGCGATCATGGCGTGCACCTGCTCCAGCGGGAACGAGCACGTGACAAGCGTCTTGGGCAGCTCGTCCGCGCCCCCCTTGAGCATCAGGGGCTGGGTCATGGTCCCGTACGGCTGCGGGGTCGCGCGGGCGGCGAGCCACTCGCGCTCGGCCTGACCCAGTCCTTCCAGGCCGGCGCCGGCACGCTCGTGCTCCTCCCAGGAGGGGAACGGGTAGTGCACTCCCTCGCCCCGCTCGGTGACCCGCCTCTCGACGAACGCCCGCCACTCGGGCTCCTGGAGGTCCAGCTGGGACATCCCGTCCGCCATTGGTCCGCTGTCGACGTAGACGATCCGGGCGACGCGCTCGGGAATCCGGTCGGCCGCACCGGTGACCGGGGCGCCGGCCCCGCTGTGGGCGACGAGGATCACCTCGGTCAGATCCGCGAAGACGACGGTGTTGACGATGTCCTGGATGTGGGTCTCCAGGTCGACCTCGGGGCCCGCCAGGTGAACCCTGTCACCAAGGCCGGTGAGCGTGACCGGGTGGACGTCATGTCCGGCCTCGCGCAGCGGCCCGGTGACCTTCTCCCAGGCCCACGCGCCGAGCCAGAAGCCAGGGACCAGGACGTAGGTGCTCATACTGTCTCTCCTCTGTTCGCCTGGTTTCACCCTAGGATCGAATCCGGACAGAATCAGTCCTGATTTTTGAGGGGAATTTCGATGACCGCAGGCCGGGTGCTCGCGTTGCTGGAGTTGCTGCAGGCCAACCCCGGCCTGACCGGCTCCGACCTCGCCGCACGGCTGGAGGTGGACGAGCGCACGGTCCGCCGCTACGCGGTGAGACTGTCGGAGCTCGGGGTGCCGGTCCAGGCCGAGCGGGGCCGGTACGGCGGCTACCGGCTACTGCCCGGCTACAAGCTCCCGCCGCTCATGCTCACCGACGACGAGGCCACGGCCGTGGTGCTGGGGCTGCTGGCCGGGCGGCGGACCGGGCTGGCGGTGGGGGAGGCCGCGACCGAGAGCGCGCTGGCCAAGATCCAGAGGGTGCTCCCGCGCCCGCTGCGCGAGCGCGTCGACGCGGTGTCGGAGACGCTGGGCCACACCGGGAACGCGGCGCCGAGGGTGAGCGCTCCGAGGGCGGGACCGCTGCTCGCTCTCGCCGGCGCCGCCCGGCGCCGGGTCACCGTCCGGCTGGCCTACCGTTCCTGGCGCGGTGACGCCTCCGAGCGCGATCTGGACCCGTACGGCATCGTCTTCCACTCCGGCCGATGGTACGTCGCCGGGCTTGACCACGGCAGCGGGGAGATCAGGACGTTCCGGGTGGATCGGGTGGCGGGCGCCGCGTGTACCGAGCAGGGCTTCCAGGTTCCCGACGGCTTCGACCCGGTGGCCCACGTGGTCGGATCGCTGTCGGCGGTGCCGTACCGGCACGAGGTCAAAGTGCTGCTGGAGACCACCCTGGAGGAGGCCGCCGCGTGGATCCCCGCCGCCACGGCGACGTTGGCCGAGACCTCCGGCGGGATCTTACTGTCCGCCAGGGCCGAGCGGCTGGACGGGATGGCGCGGATGCTCGCCGGCTTCGGCCGACCGTTCACCGTGATCGCCCCCGCGGAGCTGCGCGACGAGGTCAGGGCATTGGCCGCCCGCCTCGTCGCCTCCGCCGACGCCTCCCCACCCTGAAGCGACCCGGGGACGAAGTCGTCGAGCGATGAGGAGCAAGGGTTCCTTTTGTTGAATGTAATCCGGTTTCGATGGGCGCTTGCTCTGTCGCGCGGTGGGCGTGGTCGGCACTCCAGTGTATCGAGTTTGACTTATATAAGCAGAGCCTGAAATATTTGCCGAGTACGTGTTCGATGTTCCTGGCCGCCGGGTCCGGCATCGAAGCCGTCGTCGAGCGGGACGTTCCCGTAACGGCGGACATTCTCATCCATTCCCCCTCTGATGGGAGCCCCGATGTCGCAGAAGATCACCACTTTCCTGATGTTCCAGGGCGCGGCCGAGGAAGCGATGACGTTCTACACGTCGCTCTTCGACGACGCCGAGATTCTCAACCTCCTCCGTTACGGCCCCGAGGGTCCCGGCGCGGAAGGCAGCGTGATGCACGCCACGTTCACGATGGCGGGCGGGCAGTACATGGCCATCGACAGCAACGTGGAGCACGCCTTCGGCTTCACCCCGTCGGTCTCGCTGTACGTGCAGTGCGAGTCGGACGCGGAGATCGAGCGCCTGTACGCGGCGCTGTCGGAGAACGGCGAACCGCTGATGCCGCTCGGTTCCTACGGCTTCAGCAAGCGCTTCGGCTGGACCAACGACCGCTTCGGCGTCTCCTGGCAGCTGAACCTCGCCTGATCTTCTCGCCGTGACGGATCCCGCCCCCGTCGGTGGGATCCGTCGCATGCGATGTACGTGGCCACGCGTGCTCACGGCCGTCGTCGTTCGATCGTCGTTCAGTCGCCCCGCAGGACCTCGCGCAGCCGGGGGACGAATCCCTCGGGGTCGTCGAGGAAGGCGATGTGGCCACCGGGGAAGTACGTCGGCTCCGTGCCGAGCGCGGAGGCGAGCGCGGTCGACGCGTGGTCGCAGAGCTGGCCTGCCGACTCCTTCCCGATGCCGACCACGATGCGGGGCGACCCGGCCCGCAGTGCGGCGATGTCGGGCTGCCAGCGGGTGGTTCCGCGCATCTCGTGCAGGAACCAGAAGCGCTCGTCCGCCGCCTGCTGCGGATCGGGCTCGGCCGGAGCCTCCGCGGGGCCGTCGGCGGACTCCTCGAAGTCGGGCAGCGGGATGTTCGCATTGATCATGAACTTGGTCCAGGCACCCGCGACGTCGCCGGAGACGTAGGTGGCGATGATGTCCTCGACCGCCGCGTCGCGCTCGTCGGGGTTGTCGAGCAGACGGTTCAGCGGGGGCTCGTGCGCGATCACGGTACGCACCCGCTCGGGATGGGCGACGGCGAGTGCCAGCGCGGTGACGGCGCCGCCGCTGGAGCCGAAGACCGCGGCAGGGCCGGCGTCGAGGTGGGCGAGGAGCAGGGAGAGGTCGTCGGCGCGCAGTCGCGGGGTCGAGTCATGGCCGGGGGTGTCGAGGGAGCTTCGGTTGACGCCCCGCGGGTCGGTGGTGAGCACGGTGTGGTCGGTGGCGAGCAGGCCGGCCAGCGGCGCGAAGTGATCGGCGTGCATCGGGGCGCCGACGAGCGCCACGAGAGGGCCCTGCCCCCGCACCTCATAGTGGAGTGTGGCGCCGGGGACCTTGAGGGACCCGGTGGTGACGGTGGTGCGGCTCATCGCGACCTCCTGGAACAGTCTGGAACGGTGCTGTGGTGCTCGGTCGAAGTGAAGACTACGAGCGTGGGGCAGAATCGTCGCTCGTGAGGGAAATTTCTTCGCGGTTCGCGGACATGACGGTGGAGGGTGCCGGGGAGGCCGATCCGGCGCGGACGCGTGCCCGGGACGAGGACCTCGCCCCGGGCCGCGACGGGGGCAGCGATCCGGCTCGCGACGGGGACACAGACGGGGACACTGACGGGGACACCGACCTGGTCCGGGCGCGTGCCGGGGACGACGCGGCGTTCACCCGTCTCGTGGAGCCGTTGCGCCGCGAACTGCACGCCCACTGCTACCGCATGCTCGGCTCCACCCACGACGCCGACGACGCCCTGCAGGACGCCCTGCTGCGGGCCTGGCGGGGACTCGCTCGCTTCGAGGGCCGAAGCTCGCTGCGCTCGTGGCTCTACACCGTGGCCACCCGCACCTGCCTGGACATCGTCGGCGCCCGGGGCAGGCGGGCACTGCCCGTCGACCTCGGCCCCTCCAGCGACCGCGCCGTGCTCGGCGACCCCCCGCTGACCGACGTCGCCTGGCTGAGCCCCTACCCCGACACCGGTCTCACCGACGCCCCCGTGGGCCCGGACACCCGCTACGAGCAGCGCGAAGCCGTCGAGCTCGCCTTCGTCGCGGCCCTGCAGCACCTGCCGGGCAACCAGCGGGCGGCACTGCTGCTGTTCGAGGTCCTCGGCTTCTCCGCCGCGGAGATCGCCCTCACGATGGACACCACCACCACGTCGGTGAACAGCGCCCTGGCGCGAGCGCGCAGGGTCGTCGCGGACAAGGTCTTCCCCCGCACGCAGCAGCCGACATTGCGGAAGATCGGCGACGCCCGCGTACGGGAGATCGTCGCCGACTACTCCTCCGCGCTGGAACGCGGCGACACCGACGCCCTGGTCGCGCTGCTGACCGAGGACGTCACCTGGTCGATGCCGCCGATGGCGCACTGGTACCGCGGTCTGGAGGCGGTCACCGACTTCGCCGTACGGGTCCCGCTGACGACGTGCGGAAGCTGGCGGCACCTCCCGGTCGGCGCGAACGGCCAGCCGGGAGTGGGCTGCTACCTCTGGGACGAGGGCGCCGCCGCGCACCTCGCCTGGTCGATCAACGTGTTCACCCTGCGCGGCGATCGGATCGCCGACATCACCTCGTTCGTCGACCCCGGCCACTTCGCCGCCTTCGGACTGCCCGCGTCACTGCCCTGAGCCCGGAGCGGGCCGAGGAGCCGGTCCCCCCGCCGAGACGACGCACGCCCGTCGGCACCGTGGCATCGGCCGATCCGTCGGCGCGTCACGGGAGGCCGGCCCGGACTCGCGACCAGGACTCGGGCGCCTCTCTCAGGGCGGCACGGGTCCGCCGCTCCGCCCGGGGGTCAGCTGAACCGCCGGTCGAGGTGGAACGTCACCTCGGCGCCGGCCTGGTCCTTGCCGATGAGCTTGCACAGCGCGGCCCTGATGGGAAGCCAGTGCGGGCCGTCGCCCGACGGCATGAGGGTGGCGGTGAACGGGTGGCCGTCGATCGTCCCGCCGACCTTCACAGCCCGCCTCGTGCCGAGGAGTTGGGCGGAGTCCGGCACGGTCACGAAGGTGGCGAAGGCTCCGTCCTTCTCGATGGGCGCGGTGAAGGCGTGGTCGAGCGGTTGTGCGGGCTTCTGCGCGGACATCTTCGTCTCCTGACGTCGTCTTGAGTCACCGGAAGTCATCGGGAAAGCCGTCTGCCGATGAGGTGTCGCCACCGGGCCGGAGGTTTTGGCGCCGGTGGAAGAGGTGACTCCCGCGACGGGATGGAATCGTCGCTCATGGGCGAGAATCGTCCGCGGACCGTCGGCGGACATCGCGCCAAACCGTGATCGGGTGTCGGGGTGGAACCCCCGACACCCGATCACGGTCTCACGCCCCCGGCTACTGGACCGACCGCCCACCCGGGTGGGCGGGTTCCGCCTCCGGCACCCTGACCTCGGGCTGCCCGGAGTGTTTCCTCGCCTCCTTCGCCGCTCGTGTCGCCTTGATCGCGGCCTTCTTGCTCTTCCCCGAGCTCTTCGCGGCCTTGTTCCTGGAATCCTTGGCTTCCTTGGCGTCCGTCATCGTTCCCCCGTTGTGCTTGATGGACGATGCCTTCGATTAGGCATTCAAGGCGGTTTAATACCCTTTACCGGCACCAATCATCCACGCTCCGTGTCCTGTTGGGCGCGGAGCGTGTCCGGATGTCGTGATGGGACCCGCCGGATGCCGGGTCGTATGTCGAAGTCCTGTGCTCCGGCCGCCGTGCCCGCTCGCCGCGCACCGGGCCGGAAATCCGGTTGCGGTCCCATCCGGCCGTACCCGACCATGAACGCATGTTCCGGCACGCCACCCTCGCGACGCCCGCCACCGCGGGCGCGCCGGAGCGTGCCCCGATGTCCGCCGCACCGCGGCTCGACGGCGCGGAGCGCTGACCCCTTCCCGTGAGTCCCGGGTGACCCGGCGGGGAGGGGTCGGCCGAGCACGGGTCGCCACCACAGGCGAGCATCGAGGGAAAGAACAGTCATGGCCAAGCAGGCCTACGTGCGGAACAAGCCGCACCTCAACATCGGCACGATGGGACACGTCGACCACGGCAAGACCACGCTCACCGCGGCCATCACCAAGGTGCTCAGCGAGCGGGGCGGCGCGAGGTACGTGCCGTTCGACCGGATCGACCGTGCTCCCGAGGAGGCGACGCGGGGCATCACGATCAACATCTCCCACGTCGAGTACGAGACGGCCACGCGGCACTACGCGCACGTGGACATGCCGGGCCACGCCGACTACGTGAAGAACATGATCACGGGAGCGGCGCAGCTCGACGGGGCGATCCTGGTGGTGTCCGCGCTGGACGGAATCATGCCGCAGACCCGCGAGCACGTGCTGCTCGCGCGGAGGGTGGGCGTCGAGCACGTCGTGGTCGCGCTCAACAAGTCCGACGGGGCCGACCCGGAGCTGGCCGACCTCGTCGAGCTGGAGCTGCGGGAGCTGCTCGCCGAGCACGGCTACCTGGACGTGCCCGTCGTCAGGGTCTCCGGGCTGCGGGCGCTGGAAGGAGACCCGGAGTGGACGGCGTCGGTCGAGGCGCTGCTCCAGGCGGTCGACGACCACGTCCCGGTGCCGGTCCGCTACACCGACGCCCCGTTCCTGCTCCCGGTGGAGAACGTGCTCACCGTCACCGGGCGGGGCACGGTCGTCACCGGGGCGATCGAGCGCGGCACGGTCAAGGTCGGCGACAGCGTCCAGGCCGTCGGGCTCGGTGAGGGTTTCACCGCCGTCGTCACCGGGGTCGAGACCTTCGGCAAGACCATGGAGCGGGGCGAGGCCGGTGACAACGCCGCGCTTCTGCTGCGCGGGGTCCGGCGCGAGCAGGTACGGCGCGGTCAGGTGCTGGCCGCACCCGGCTCCCAGAGCGCCCACCGGGCCTTCACCGCCCGCGTCTACCTCCTGACCGGGCAGGAGGGCGGGCGCAGCGGCGCCGTCGCGACGGGTTACCGGCCGCAGTTCTACCTGCGGACGACCGACGTACCGGGCCGGATGGACCTGGGGGACACCGGCCTCGCGCTGCCCGGTGAGACGGTCGAGGTGACCGTGGAGCTCGGCAGGCCGGTGGCGCTGGAGGCCGGTCTCGGCTTCGCGATCCGCGAGGGCGGCAAGACGGTCGGCGCGGGAACGGTGACGGCCCCGCTCGACTGAACCGGGCTCGGCGCGATCCGGCACGGCCCGCGTCGGGCGGCCGCCCGACGCGGGCCGTGCCGGTGATGTCCCCGCACCGCGTGGCGATCCGGTACGGACCGTGCCGGTGACGTCCCCGCCTCCTGTGGTGAGTCGCCGCAGGAGGCGGGGACGTCACCGGCGCGAAGATCGCCACCCTTCTCGCGAGGTCGGTGGGAGGCCCGGCCAAGCGCTCTCGCTCACCGGCGCACCATCCTCGCCGCCGGGGACGTGGACGCGGCGTCAAGCGACCTGCCGGGTGGCGCGAAGGAGAAGGTCAGGGCGGTGGAATGTCGAGATCGCGGAGAAGGCTGGGAATCGCCCGACACCTCTGCGGGCGCCGTATCGCCCCCGTGAGAGGGCATGATCGCGTGCTCAGATTGCGTCCACGAAAAGAACGGGTAAATCGAGGCTCTCGGAAAGGATAATGATCTTCACGATTGGGCAGAACGTCCGCACACGGCTTGCGTTCCGGGGAGGTGATGCATGGCCTGGTCACAAGACGAGGAGCGCATGCTGCTGCAGATCGAGCGGCACCTCATCGACGAGGATCCACGACTCGCCGCGCGGCTGGAGTCGTTCAACGAGCGCGTCCAGCGCAAGGAGGGCGGCGGCCGCAGGCGTGGCGCGAGGAAAGGGCGGAGGCGGTCTTCCTGGCGTCTCCGCCGCTCGACGGTGATCATCATGTTCAGCTGGCTGCTGATCGCGACACTGATCGCCACGCTCCTCATCATGGTGCTACGTCACGAGGCGGTCGCGGCGCTCCCGTTGTGATGGGGGCCGCCACCTTCGTCCGCCGGTCGATGTCGCGATCGCCCGAACGCTCGGAGCACTCCGGGCGTTCGGAGTGAAGACGGCGGGCGGCGCGCAGGCCCGGTCGGCGGCCGGTCGCGGCGTGTGCTCAAGCGGCGGGTTCGCGAAGGCGGAGTACGGCTCCGGCGGGTAGGCGCGAACGGCCGGATCGGCGGCGCTGCCGGGCGGGGTGCGGCCGGAGGTCCGGCAACGGACGGCTCGCGCGAGATCAGCCGAGAGCGCGCAGGAAGTCGGCGGCCACCGGGGCGGCGACCGCGCCGCCGCCCGAGCCCTCCTCGACGATCACCGCGAAGGCGACCTCGCCGCGGAAACCCATGAACCAGGCATGCGTCTTCAGGTCGCCCTGCTCGCCGTACTCGGCGGTCCCGGTCTTTCCCCGGGTGCCCCGGGGCAGGCCCGCGTCCTTGGCGGTGCCCTTGGTCACGACCGCGGACATCATCTGCTGGATGCTCGGCATGACCTCCTCGGGAAGGGCCTGCGGCTGCACTTCCTGCTTGAGCGAGGGGACCAGGGTCGGTGGACGCCAGGTGCCGTCGGCGAGCGCGGCGGCGACCGAGGCCATCATCAGCGGGCTGGCGGTGATCCGGCCCTGGCCGAACGACTCCGCGGCCAGTTCGGCGTCACTCTCGGCCTTGGGAAAGCTGCCCTTGGCGGCCGCGACGCCGATGTTGAGCGGCTTGTTGAAACCGAACAGCTCCGCGGTGCTCAGCAGCTTGTCGGCGTTCAGCCGCTCCTTGGCCAGCGGGGCGATGGTGGTGTTGCAGGAGTAGGCGAAGGAGTCGGACAGCGACACCGAACCGTAGGCGGCGTGGTTGGAGTTGCGGATCGGCAGACCGCCGACCGTGACGTCCTTGGGGCAGGTGACCCGATCGCGAGGGCTCATTCCCTCGGCCAGTAGTCCCACGGTGGTGACCGCCTTGAACGTCGAGCCGGGAGGGTAGTTGCCGTCCAGGGCACGGTTGAAGCCGCCCACGTTGTTCACCACCGCGAGGATCTCGCCGGAGGAGGGTCTGATCGCGACCAGCGCGGCGGTCTTCTTCAGGTCGCGGACCGCTTCGACGGCGGCCCGCTGGACCCGCGTGTCCAGGCTGGTCTCCAGATCCTTGCCGGCCTCGCCCTTGATCGTGTCGAGCGTCTTGACCGTCTTCTTGTCCGGGCCGACGAGTTCGATCTCGGTGTCCGGGGTGCCGGCCAGGCGCTTCTGGAAGGTGTGCTGCAGTCCGCTCGCGCCGACCGCGTCGCCCACCTTGTAGGGCACGCCCAGCTTCGCGACGCTCTTCGCGGTGGCCTTCTCCAGGTAGCCGACGATCTGCTGCACCGAGCCGCCTGAGTCGGAGCCGTCGATGCGGCCGCCGTTCGCCGAGGTGATCGCGGCCCGTTCCGGCCACTTCGTCTTCAGCGCGAAGGCGGTGTTCGCGGTCAGGTCGGGGTGGACGGCCTTGGGCGACCACTTGACCCGCCAGTGCCGGTCGACGACCGCTAGGTCGACGCTGCCGGAGTAACTCCACTCGCCGATGTCCTTGAGCTTCAGGGTGGCGGTGTATGCGGCCTGTCCCGTGCCGTCCCCGGTCTCGCGTACCCCGTTGAGCCGCACCGCGGTGCTCTGCACCGCCAGGGCCTTGCGCATGTTCTCGTACGCCGCTGGGAACGCCGGGTCCGGCGCTCCCAGCTCGGCGCGCATGCCCGCCAGGTCGCCGCGCTGCCAGGCGCCGACGAACCGCTCCGCGGTCTCCTGGGGGGTTCCTCTGGTGTGCAGGTACCACCAGGCGCCGCCCCCTGCGGCCCCCGCCACCAGGACGACGGCTGCCGACGTGATCGCGATCGTTCTGCCCCGTGCCACCTGATCCCCCCAGATCTTTTCGCCCAAGGGCCGCAGCCTAGCGTGCGTTAACGCGACATATGCCCATAAAAGATCATTTGGTCTGTGAACGGCTGGGTGCGTAGCTTGCCGCGTACTCTTGGCCGGAAAGCTCCTGGATCGCGAACATGATCTCGTCGGTCACCCTGCGCCGGTCACGCGCGCTCGTCTCCGAGCCGCTGAAGGTCATCGGCTTGCCGATGTGTACCTTCACCCGGCCCAGCCTGGGTCTGGCCGCTCCGATCGGCAGAACCTCCCCGGTGCCCTCCATCGCCACCGGGACCACCGGCGCGCCGGTGGCCAGGGCCAGCCAGGCGACGCCGACCTTGCCCCGGTAGAGGCGTCCGTCGGGGGAGCGGGTGCCCTCCGGATAGATGCCGAACAGCTCACCCTTCCTGAGCACCTCCGCCGCCGCGTCCAGCATGTCCTGGGCCGAGGTGGGGCTCTGCCGGTCGATGCTGATCTGGCCGGTGGCGCGCATCCACATGGCGGTGACGGGATTGCCGGTGAAGTACTCGGCCTTGGCGACGAAGCGCACCTGGCGCTTGAGCACCAGCGGCAGGAAGGTCGAGTCGAGGATCGACAGATGGTTGGAGGCCATGATGGCCGGACCCGAGACGGGGACGTGCTCGTGTCCGGTGACCGTGGTCGGCCAGAGCAGGTGCAGCATCGGAGCGCTGACGATCTTGGTCAGGCGATAGAGCACGGGCTCTCCTCATGGGACGGGTTACCCAACACTAGGCGGTGGCCCGACGGCCAACGGTTGTACGCACCCACACAAGCGGAGCTCACAGGTTTGTAGCCCTCCTCCAACACCGTCGTGCCTTTCCGTGACGAGTCCGACGAAACCGCTCACCAGGCGCGAAGGGAGCAGGGGGGAAAAGAAACGCCCCGCGGGCCGGAGGGGCCCGCGGGGCGTGACGTTTGGTGCCGATGTGGCGGTCGCCTCCTCGGCGAGAGGCACAACACGGCTCCAGCCGAACGGTATTCCGTGAAGGCGGTAATTTGCGGCCCGGGGGACACAAACCACATCGGCACGATCACTCTAACCGACGTCTGCCGCTGGTTATTCCGCTTTGAGGCCACCGGCGTGTCCCACGCTGCCGCGGGCCCCGAAGATCCGCAGGTCAAAGCTCCTCGAGGCTCTTCCTGAGCGGGGTGATACTTCCCCGGCCTGACGGCCTGCCGGGCACTCCGCTCAGGCGGGGGCGCTCAGGGACGGCACCGCCTCGGGCAAGGGAGCCACGGCCGTCTCCGATCCCACGAGGATGGCCGAACGGGGGGTCCGCTCACGCACGTCCTCGCTGCGGATCGCCATCACGGCGGGCGGGCTGCCCAGGTCGCCGTACCGGGCGGCGACGGCCGCGGTGATCGCCCGGCCCGCGTCGGCGACCGTCTCCCTCGCCGAACCCGGTGGGCGCGCCACCGACAGATGGCCCAGCAGCGCCGCGAACCGCAACTCCTCGGCCGCCGCGTGGGGGAGCCCGTCGTCGGACGGCGGCAGCGGCCGGTCCAGCCAGAACACCCCGCCACGCAGGAGCGCGGGATATGTCGCCTCGTCCCGCTGGAGCGTGAGCACGGAATCAGCCAGCAGGCGCCCGAACTCCTTCAGGTCGGTATCGGGCGGCAGATCGGTCGTGACCAGCAGCGAAACCCGCAGTGCGTCCACCATGAGCGGCTATCCCTCCTTGAGGTGGCTCATAGTAGGGGTCGCCACCGACAGTTACGGCGCGCCCGGTGAAACGTGTCGGGATCAGATCTCGGCCACGGTGCCGTGAGAGGGGGTGTCGGCGGTGGCCGTGCCGGCCCCCGGACGGACGCGGATCGGTCTTCGACGGGCCTTCGACCGGGCGAGAACCGGTGCGGACCGGCTTTCGCCCGGGCCGTGGCCGAGGGCCGGACGAGGGGGACCATTCTCCGGAGGCGGACCTTCGCCGGTGGTCAGAGAGGCTTGGGCGCGGGAAGGGTGATCCTGTCGACGGCCTCGCGGCGACGCCGTTCCGGGCGGCGGTCGTAGCGCGCGGTGGTGGCGGGGGAGGAGTGGCCGACGAGAGCCTGCGCGGTGGCTAGGTCCACCCCGGCGTCGAGCAACTCGCCGATGAAGGTGCGCCGGAAGTCGTGCGGGGTGCGCGCTGAGGCCCCCGCCTCGGCCAGGCGCCTGGCCAGGATGTCGGCGACGGCCTGCCCCGTCATGGGGGCGGGCCCGCCGTTCCTGATCCGCAGTCGCCCGAGCCTGCTGATGGGGCAGAACAGGGCGCCGGCGGGGCGGCCTCGCACCGCGAGCCAGCGTTCCATCCTGGCGAGGGCCTCCGTGGTCAGGTAGACCAGCCGCTCCTTGTCGCGCTTGCCGCGCACCCGCAGCGAGCGCGACCCGGGGTCGTAGTCGGTGAGCGCGAGCCCGGCGATCTCGGCGCGGCGGCAACCGGTGGAGTAGAGCGCCGCGAGCAGGGCGGCGTCGCGGACCCCCGCCGGTGAGTCGTCGCGGTCGCACGCGGCGAGCGCGGCGCCCACCACCTCGGGCGGCACGTGCCGGCCCGCGGGCAGGCGGGTGTGCTCGACGGTCGGCAGGTCGGCGGCGCGCTGGTATTCCTCGGCGGTCATCAGGCCGAGCCGCCAGGCCTCGCGCAGCACCCTGCGCAGCGCGACCAGGTGCTTGTTGACGTACGACGGAGACCAGCCGCGCTCGGTCATCAGGGCGCGGATGCGCACGGTGTGCTCGTAGCGCAGCAGGTGCCAGGGCTGACCGGCGCCCGAGGAGACCTCGTCGCCGGAGACGAGCGCGGCGAGCCTGTCGAGGCAGCCACGCATGGTGCGGCGGGACTCCGCGCTGGTCAGGGAGTCGAGATACACCCGATAGGGATCTCGCGCGGGCTCGATGGACGGGCCGGGCGAGGCGGGGACGGCTGGCACGCTCACCATGCGGATCCTAGCGGCCGCCTGTCGGAATCTACGCTGTAAAGGAGCCGGGATGAAACAGGAACCCGCAGACCGTGTCCAGGCCCATGGGCATGTCGAGGGCGATGAGTGTGTGGTTGGCTGTTCGCAATGAACATTTCATCACGGGCTTCCGCCTATCTCAGGGCGTACGACGAGCAGCTGCGGGCCAGGCCGATGCCGGGTCGCACTGCCGAGCGGATCGGGCCGCTGCTGAGGACCGTGTCGAACGGTCACGGCCAGGGTTTCCTGACATATCGGGACCTGGGTGGTCTGGCGGGCGCCGAACTGGACGCCTTCATCGCGAGGCAGCGGGACTTCTTCACCCGGGTCGGACGCGAGGTCGAGTGGAAGTACCACGGCTACGACCTGCCCGCGGACCTGCCCGAGCGGCTCGCGGCGGCCGGGTTCGAGCCGGGGGAACGGGAGACGGTGTTCGTCGGCGAGGCCGGTGAGCTGGCCGACACCAAGGCGGCGCCCGCGGGGATACGGCTGCGCGAGGTGACGGGGCGGGACGACCTGGAGCGCATCCGCGAGCTGGAGGAGACGGTCTGGGACGCGGACCACGGCTGGCTGCCCGGCATGCTGGAGCGCGACCTCGCCGGGCCCGGGGATCCGTGCGCGGTGGTGATCGCCGAGGCGGACGGACAGGTGGTGTGCGCGGCGTGGGCGCGCTTTCACGAGGGCACCGACTTCGCCTCGCTCTGGGGCGGTTCGACCCTGAAGGAGTGGCGGGGCAGGGGCGTTTACCGGGCGATGGTGTCGTACCGTGCGGAGCTGGCGGTGGCGCGGGGCTTCCGTCTGGTGCAGGTGGACGCCTCCGGCGACAGCGGCCCGATCCTCGCCAGGCTGGGCCTGGAGGCGATCACGACGACGACGCCGTACGTGTGGGTGCCACCGACCCTCTGATCACCCGGGATGTTTTGTCGGATGCCGGCGATATCCTGGCGCGGATCCGCGAACGGACATCACGGGTCGTCGGGCCCCGGGGCCGCGACATCGTGACGCGTCACGAGAGGACACGCATGCCCGAGGTGCTCAGTCGGCGCGCGCTCAACCGGGCCACGCTGGAGCGGCAGCTGCTGCTGGCCCGTGCGGAGCTGTCCGCACTGGAGGCGGTCCGGCATCTGTACGGCATGCAGGCCCAGGCGCCGAATCCTCCCTACATCGGATTGTGGACCCGCCTGTCGGGGTTCGCCCACGACGATCTCGCCCGGCTGATCAACGAGCGCCTGGTGGTGCGGCTGTCGCTGATGCGCTCCACCATCCACCTGGTCACCGCCGACGACTGCCTGGCGTTGCGCCCGCTGCTCGGCCCCATGTTGGCGCGGGGCCTGCGCGGTCCCGCGCACGGCAGGAGCCTGGCGGAGGTGGACCTGGACGAGCTCGCCGCCGCGGGGCGGAAGCTGGTGGAGGAGCGCCCCCTCACCTTCCGCGAACTCGGCGCGCTCCTGCGGGAGCGGTGGCCGGAGGCTCCCGCCTCCGACCTGGTCGCCGGGGTGCGCAACACACTGGCTCTGGTCCAGGTCCCGCCGAGGGGGATCTGGGGGGTGGGCGGGCAGGCCGCCCACACCACCGCCGAGGCGTGGCTGGGCCGTTCCCAGGACGAGCGGCCCAGCCGCGTCTCCGCGGAGGAGGCGATCCGCCGTTACCTCGCCGCCTACGGTCCCGCCACGGTGATGGACGTCCAGCAGTGGTCGGGCATGACCCGGCTGGGGGAGATCGTCCGGGGAATGGGCCTGCGGACCTTCACGACCGAGGACGGCGCGGAGGTGTTCGACTTGCCGGAGGCCTCGCGCCCGGACCCCGGGACTCCCGCCCCGGTGCGTTACCTGTCGGAGTTCGACAACACGCTGCTGTCGTTCGCCCAGCGGACCAGGACCCGGATCGCGGAGGAGGAGTACCGCGGGCGGATCTTCACCGTCAACGGCATCATCAAGGCGACGGTGCTGGTCGACGGTTTCGTACGGGGCATGTGGAAGGTGACGCGAAAACGGGGCGGGGCGATCATGGAGGTCGAGCTCTTCGCACCGGTGAGCGAGCGGGAGCGGGCGGATCTGGAGGTGGAGGGGGCGCGCATGCTCGACTTCGTCGCCCCCGAGGCGACCTCCCGCGACATCCGTCTCCTCGAAGCCTGAGCCCGTCATTCCCGCGACAGCCCGTCGTTCCCATGACGGTTGGAGTGGGAGACGTCACTTCCGCGAGGCGGAGGTCCGGGTGTGTGGGTTTCCGTGCGACAGGAGCGAGGGCGTTTCCGCGAGGCCGGGGTCCGGGGCATCGCTCTTCGCGTGGCCGGAGCCGGTCATGGCGGCCTCGCGCGGCGTTCAGGGTACGGGCGGCCGGGGCAGGCCCGCCCGGTGGGCGTCGGTGCGGGCGCGCAGCCCGTCGTTGAACACCACCCGCGCGCACCCGAACGCCCGCGCCGGCGCCTGGCGCTGAGCGGCGTCAGACGGGTCCCTGTGTCGACCAGCTCTGGATCGATCAGCGGGTTGTCGGGGGAGACCCAAGAGTGAGCCTGCGGCGCCCCTTTAATGCCAATCACGGGAATTGGCCATTCTTTTGACGGGGAAGGTGGCCGATGATGTGGTCATGATCTCTGTCAGCGCCCTCGCGGGCATCGCCGCGGTCGCCCTCGGCCTGGTGCTCACCCCCGGCCCCAACATGATCTATCTGGTGTCGCGGTCGGTGACGCAGGGGCGTCTGGCCGGAATGATCTCGCTGGCGGGTGTCGCGGCGGGCTTCCTGGTCTACCTGCTCGCGGCGGTGGCCGGGATCGCCGCGATCTTCGCGATGGTGCCCGCCCTCTACGCCGGGATCAAGCTCGCGGGCGCCGCGTACCTGCTGTGGCTGGCCTGGAGGACGATCCGGCCCGGCGCCCGGCCGGTCTTCGCGCCCGGCGCCCTTCCCGCCGACCCGCCGCGACGACTGTTCTCCATGGGGCTGGTCACCAACCTGCTCAACCCCAAGATCGCCATCCTGTACGTGTCCCTGCTGCCGCAGTTCGTCGATCCCGCACGCGGTGACGTCGGCACGCAGAGCCTGCTGCTGGGAGCCACCCAGATCGTCGTCGCCCTCTCGGTCAACGCGCTGATCGTGCTGACCGCGGGCTCGGTCGCGAGCTTCCTCGGCGGGCGGCCCACCTGGATGCGCGTGCAGCGCTACCTGATGGGCGCCGTGCTCGGCGGACTCGCCCTGCGCATCGCCACCGACCGCTCACCCGCGGGGGTCGCGTAGGCGCTCACCCCCGCCTACCAGTGGCGGCCCGTCGTGATGTCGCCCAGGTGTGGCGTCGAGAGGTGCAGCACTCGATAGGCGGTCTCCTCCTCGTCGGCGGCGACCTCGTGCTCCCACAGCGTGAAGCGCACCAGTTCCCAGTGCCGGGGATCGACGGCGAGGGCCGCGGAGTGCACGCCCGCCATGCCGGAGTGTCGGCGCAACTCGGCCAGTGCCCGTTCGACCGCGGTGGCGGGGTCCGTGTCGGCGGGGATCGGGTCGGTGCGGCGCGAGGCCGCGCGGGGGACGGTCTCCGACGAAGGCCCCCGCTCGTAACCGGCGCCGATCCAGTGCCGGATCACGGGCCTGCCGAAGTCTCGCACGATGTTCTGGAAACCGCCTCCGCCCCACAGGAAGCCGTTCATGCCGGTGAGGGAACTCCACAGGTAGAAGGGCGAGTACTGGTTGACCGTGGAACCGTCGACGCCCCGCTCCCTGACCAGGTACGCCTTGAGCCCCAGCCCGGCGTAACCGTCGAGTGCGTGCCCTCTGGTCGCCACCCGCTCACGGATGATCCCCATGTCGTAGTCGGCGGGCAGCCCGATCTCGTACTGCATGGCGTGCATGAAGGAAGTCCCCCTGGTGATGGACGAACGCGGTTTTCGTCACTCAGCCGTGACCGAGGTCGATGAGGCCTGGCCTTCGCGGGGCACGTAGCCCAGCGCCCGCGTCCGGAACCCGACGGCGCGGTCCGTGTCGGTGACGCCCAGCACCACCTGCCCGATCCTCAGCATCTCCCAATGCTGGCAGGAAACCCTCGCCGACGGAAAACCGATATCCCGTTGTTTCGTGGTCGGGGCCGGTGTTCTCCGGCGTCGGGCTTCCGATCCGCCCTGACGGTTACCTCATCCGGAATGCTTCGGGCGAGGGGGTCGGCTCAGGTGCCGACCCCCTCCGATCATCTGGGTTCCCGCGGGTTCCTCCTGGTCCTGTCCGGTCAGAAGTCGTCGGCGGTGCGGATCCGGTCACGGATCCAGACGCCGGCCTCCTTCAAGGGGGCGGTGCCGGTCCAGGGGCCTCCGGCGTTGCACGTACCGGTCTTGAAGACCGCGCCGGAGCGGTGGTCGTCGGAGAAGTTCCAGTTCACCCAGCTGATCTTCTTGCTCGCCATGAGGTCGAGATAGCGCTGGGACATGGTGAAGTCGTTGGCGTCCTCCCCGGCGTAGTTCTGCGTGCCGAACTCGGTGACGAACATGGGGATGCGGTCGGCCGCGCGGGAGAGCGTGTTGAGGTACTCGGTGCCGTGCGAGGCCGCGTAGAAGTGGAAGGTGTACATGATGTTCGTGGCGTTGACCGGGTTGCCCGTCACCTCGGTCTCCGAGGCGCCCTCGGACACCCCGAGCGACGACCAGGCGCGGGTGCCGACCAGGACGATCCCGTCGGGGTCCTGCGCCCGGATCACCGGGATGATCTGCTCGGCGTAGCTCTTGATGGTGCCCCAGCTCACGCCGTTCGGCTCGTTGGCGACCTCGTAGATGACGTTCGGCTTGGCGGCGTGTCGCTGGGCGATCTCGGTGAAGAAGGTCCTGGCTCGGGCGAGGTTGTAGTTGGGGTCTCCGGGAGTGAGGATGTGCCAGTCCACGATGACGTACATGCCCTGCGCGCTGACCTGCTCGATGAGCGTGTGCGCGAGGTCGGTGAACGCCCGCGGGTTCGTCTCGTAGCCGTCCTCCTGCACGTACGTGGACAGGCGGACGACGTCGGCCTTCCAGTCGGTCGCCAGCGCGGTCAGCGAGCCGGTGGTGACGCACTGGCGGTACCACTGCAGGCCGTGGGTGCTCATGCCGCGCAGTTGGATCTGCTTGCCGTTCTTGTTGCACAGTTTGGTGCCGCAGACGCGCAGTTGCCCGTTGGCCGCGACCGGCGTGCCGCCATCGCCGCCCGCCTGGGTCGTCGCCGTGACGGACGCGCTCTTCGCCGACTCGTTGTTCGCGGCGTCGCGGGCGGTGACGGTGTAGGTGTGGGTCGTCGAGGCCGCCAGTCCGGAGATCGTGGCGGTCGTGCCGGTCACGGTGGCGACCACGGCGGAGCCCTCGTAGACCCGGTAGTCCTTGACCGTGCCGCTGTTGTCGGTCGAGGCGTTCCAGGCCAGGCTGATGGAGGAGGAGGTCGTGCCGGTACTGCGAAGGGAGGACGGCACGCTCGGCGGCGTGGTGTCACCGGGGTTCTGCCCGCCGCCGCAGGGGGCGCCGTTGAGTGTGCAGTTGACCGGCGAGCCGGAACCGGAGGCGATGAAGCCGAAGGTGGTGCTCGCCCCTGGGGCGAGGGTGCCGTTGTACTCCCGGTTCTTGAAGGTGTACCGGCTGCCGCTGCTGGTCATCAGGGAGTCCCAGTATGTTCCGAGACTCGTGCCCGACGGGAGGTCGAAGGAGACCGTCCAGCCGTTCAGTGTGGCGGTTCCGGTGTTCTTGACCGTGTACTGGCCGCTGTAGCCGCTGCCCCAATCCTGCGCCTTGGTGAACGTCGCGGTGTCCGCGTGGGCGACGGAGGGGACGATCAGGGTGAACAGTAACGTCAGTAGCCCGGTCAGCACCAGGGCTGGGGTGGTGCGCCGCATCATCGCTCCTTGCGTGGGGGGACAGGGGCAGATCGTGGCTCTTTATTAGGAAAGTTTCCTAACGTGACACGTGACGTTAGGTGGACGGAGCCTGTCATGCAAGACCTGGATCCCCATTCCCCACGGGGAAATTCAATCGACGGGACGATTCCCGCTGTTCCCCGGGGCGGATTCGCCCGTCCCGCCGCACGCCGCGAGCCGGTGGCGGCCGCCGGCGCGTCCGCGCACGGCTCCGCTCCCGGGCCGGGCGCCGGTCAGCCGATCGGGCCCGGCCCCTGCCCGATGATCCGCTCTCCGAGCCTGGTGACGAGCTGGGCGCGTACGTGGGAGGGGAGGGCGCAGCCGTGCGCGACAAGGGTGCCGAGCGCGGGCAGGTCGAGGAGCACACCCCAGTCCTGGACGTCGTCGCAGTAGGAGACGTCCAGGTGGCGGAGGTCCTTCAGCGCCTGAAGCGGGGCGAGCGACCGCACGGGCGTGTTCCTGATCGACAGGTGTTCCAGGGTGCGGAGGCCTTCGATGCCGTCCAGGCCGGTCAGCGGTGTGTGCTCCAGGTCCAGCCGGGTCAGAGAGGTGAGGGCCGAGATGTCCTCGGGGATGCGGTGCAGACGGCTGCCCGACAGGTCGAGCTCCTCCACCCCGGTGGGCGCGGCCAGGGCCGAAAGAAGGAGCGCCGGGGGCGGGAGTATCACCGGCCGGGGCTGGGCGAGCACCGGTGAGCGCCCGGCGGCCGCCTCCTGCAGCACACGCCATCCGTCCACCGGCGCGCCGTACCCGCCGAGACGGACGTACCCCGAGGGCAGCCACGGCGCGAGCCGTTCGGCCACGATGTCGGCACGGTCACCGGCACCGATGACTCCGGCCCGCAGCAGGCCGTAGTGCTCGTACGCGTGCTCGGCGGGAACGAACAGGTCCGTCACGATGTCCCCGCCCACGACGAGGACCCCGTCGTTGCCCGAGCAGAAGATCACTCCCGCCGCGACCGTGCCGAGCACCAGGTGGTCGGCCGCGCTGTGGATCGCGCGGGCACGCAGGTCGCCGGTGACCGCGAGGTAGCTCTCCGAGGCGTCGCCGTCGTCGAGAAGCCCTTCCACCGCCAGCCCGCCGATCACGATCAGCGGAGCCTTCACGTCGAGCCCGCCGGGAACGTACGTGTCGCCGAACCAGATCGTGGCCCGGTGCACGATCCACCCCGACTCCGTGCGCTCCGCCCCGTCGGGGAAGACCGAGGGCGTCTCGCCGGGAAACGCCAGCGACCACGCCTGCGCGAACAGCAGACCGTAGACGGGAGGCATGATGTGGTGCGGCCACTCTCCGGCCTGGGCCGGTCGACGTAACCAGGATCCGATCGGGTGCAACTCCTCCGTGAGGTCGCCGAAATAGTTCAGTGCCTCCGCGCCGGCCCCGGCCTGTTGCCGGAGCACCTTCAACGCGTCACCGAGACGCTCCGACGCCCCGGAGAAATGCTCACCCGTCAGATCCATGTCACATACCGTACTCATCACCACGAATTCTGATGGCCGTTCGGGCGACGCTCCCGGATGACGGGCGTGTCGGAAACCACGGGGCGCGACCGTGCGGTGACGAAGGGCAAAGTGGATCTTCGCGGGGACCTCGGGTACCGTGCCCGGGGCCCCTGAGCACTCCGGCCCGGCGCGGCCCTGAACGTGGACCGGGCGCGGATCGAGCACGGACCTGAGAGGGTACCGGGCAGGGGCGGGCACGGAACATCGTGACATCGGAAGGATGGATACACATATGGAGGCCGGAAATCGCCGGACCCTGCGGTTGCTCGTCACCGGAGGCGGGACCGGTGGTCACACCTACCCCGCGCTGACCACCGTCGAGGCCCTGCGCGACCACGCCGCCGCGCGAGGGCTCGACCTGGACGTGCTCTGGGTCGGTACGGAGGCCGGCCTGGAGTCCCGCGTCGCGGCGGAGCACGGCATCCCGTTCCGCGCCATCACGGCGGGGAAGCTCAGGCGCTCGCCCAACCCGCGAGAGCTGGCGACCAACCTCGCGGACATGTTCCGGATCCCGGTCGGCGTGTTCCAGGCGTTCGGCATCGCCGCCCGCCATCGCCCCGACGTGGTGCTGTCGACCGGCGGGTACGTGTGCGTGCCGCTGGGAGTCGCCTCGCGGGTGCTGGGCCGGCCGTTGGTCATGCACGAGCAGATCACCTCCCTCGGCCTGGCCAACCGCATCCTGTCGCGTTTCGCGCGGCGGATCGCGCTGACCCATCCCTCCTCGATCGAGCACCTGCCCGCGGGGGTACGCGACCGGGCTGTCGTCACCGGCAACCCGGTCCGTCCGCACCTGCTGCGTGGCAACGTCGACGCGGGACGGCGCCACTTCGGGCTCTCCTCCGACCTGCCCCTGGTCTACGTGACCGGCGGCGCCCAGGGGAGCCGCCAGATCAACACCATGGTCGAGGCGATCCTGCCCGACCTGCTCGCCCGCGCGCAGGTGATCCACCAGTGCGGCCCCGGCTGGATCGCGCAGCTCACCCGGACCGCCGCGGGGCTTCCCGTGGGGTTGCGCGACCGCTACCGTCCGGTGCCCTACGTCGGCGCCGAGCTGGCCGACGTGTTCGCCGCGGCCGATGTCGTGGTCTCCCGCAGCGGGGCGGGCACGGTCGCCGAGCTGACCGCGGTGGGCAAGCCGTCCGTTCTCATCCCCCTGGTGCCCTCGGCCGCCGACGAGCAGCGCCAGAACGCCCGCTACCTCGCCGAGGCGGGCGCCGCTCGTGCTCTCCTGGAGGACGGTCCCACCGCCGACCACCTCCTGGCCGAGCTCGACGCCCTGCTGTGCGACCCCGGGGCCCGTGCCGCGATGGCCGGGGCCGCCGGAGCCCTCGGCCGCGTCGACGCCGCCGACAGGCTGGCACTGGTGCTCCTGGAGGCGGCGGGAACGGACGGCAAGGCCGGTTGAGCCCGACGCCGGAGTCCCGGGGAGAGCCGGCCGGCCGGGGACGGTGGCCGGTGTCGCGGGAAGAACCGGCCGGGTGGGAGGGGTGGGCTTCCCGGTGCGAGGGGCGTCGAAGGGAGTCTCCTCGGTGTCCGCGCGAGGTAGGTGTCTCCTGGCCGAAGGTTTACCGAAAAGGCGGTGGCGGCCCGGCGCCCGCCCAAGTGCGGCCTGAGTAATCTGGCGACCGCACGAAGTGAAGTGCGGTGGAGCCGAGAACATCGCACGGTGCACGTTAGTCCTGGATTTCCAGGAAATGTCGCGGGTGACCGTGCGGTCTCACCCGGCGGCATGTTCCCGGGCAGGCGCGTCTTTCGTGGAGCCTTCCCGGTACGGAGTTTCACGCAGACCGTCCCCGAGAGACAGGTTGGCCATTGACCCGTCAGGAAAAATTCTCGCCCGAGGTGACCGGCGAGACGCGCGACCCGCTCACCGACTCCCGCGCCGACGCGTTCGGCGGCAATCTGCACGTCGGTTACTGGATGGACGAGCACGACGAGGCGCCCGCCGCCCAGGCGACGGATCACCTCACCGACCTGGTGGCCGAGCGCCTGGAGGTCGTTCCCGGGGAGCGCGTCCTGGACGTGGGGTCCGGCACCGGCAGGCCCGCCGTACGCATCGCCACCGCGCGCGACGTGCACGTCACCGGGGTCACCCTGAGCGAGTACCAGGTGCACCTGGCCGAGGCCCGCCCCGAGGCGGGTCAGGGGCAGGGGCGGGCGGACTTCCAGCTCGCCGACGCGATGTGGCTCCCCTTCGACGACGCCTCCTTCGACGCCGCGTACGCCATCGAGTCGCTTCTCCACATGGAGAACCCGGCGGCGGCCCTCGGCGAGATCGCCCGGGTGCTGCGTCCCGGCGGGCGGTTCGTGGTAGGGGAGTGGTATCTGCTCGACTCTCTCACCGGCGACGCCGCCGAGGCCATGGAGGACCTCTCCCGCGGCTTCCACGTGCACTTCGTGCCCACCATCGAGGAGTTCTACGAGGAGATGGACCGGGCCGGGTTGAAGATCGAGATATTCCATGACATAGGGGTAAACGTCGGCAGGTCTTTCCGGCTTGTGGACGACCTCCTCCCGGCCTCCGTGATGCGACTCGGGGGCGAGATCGCCGAGCAGCTCGCCGTCTGCGGGGAGATATACCGGCGCTTCGGGCAGATCCCGCAGATCAGCTACGCCCTGTTCACCGCGGTCCGCCGCTGAGAGCCTGTCCCTTTCCGGATTCGGGGGAAGGCGACCTGCCCCGGGCGGGCGCCGGCCGCGTGATCGGACGCCGTGGCCTTCGCTACCGTGCCGGTGTCACGGTGACACCGGCACGGCTCACGTTCGGCGATGGGCCGCAAGCCGGTCGGCGAGTTCCGCGGGGCGGCTGAGCGCGACGTTGTGGCCCCCGTCGATCTCGTCGGGGACCAGGCCGAGGCGCTCCTTGACGACGCGGCGCATGAAATCGGCGGGCAGATAGCGGTCGTCACGACACAGGAGGAACACCGTCCGCACCGCCGGCCAGGCGGCGAGCGGCCACGGGGCGTCGAAGGGGGTGGCCGACTGGTCGCGCCTCCTTCTCAGGGCCTCCGCGGCCAGATCGGGCGGGACGTCGTGAAGGAACAAGGCGATCTCGTCGTCCGGTGCCCGGCCGTCCTGTTCGTCCTGCTCTCGCCTTGCCTGCTCCCAGCCGGTGCTGCCCCACCAGTCACCCGGCGGCTCGCCCGGCACCGGGATCATGGCCGAGACCAGCACCAGCAGTTCGACCGGTATCCGCTCACACACCAGCGGCGCGGTGAATCCACCGAAGGAGTGGGCGACCACGACGAGGTCGGTACGGTCGCCGACGGCATCGACCACCGCGTCGGCGTACTCGGAGAACCCGGCCGAATCATCGTCGCAGGGAAGGTCGGGCGTGACCACGTCATGACCGCGCGCACGCAGTTCGGCGGCCGTCAGGTGCCAGTACCACGAGTCGGCCGCGGCGCCGGGTATCAACACGTAGGTGGTCATGCCGGACGGTCCCTCCGAAAAACGCGTCACGTCTTCGTCGATCGTCATCGAGTGTGCTCCCCAACGGTGGTCGACCCCGCTCATCGAGGTCGTCCACCGTTAAGACGGGTGAGGCTCCCAAAAGGGGTCACCGTCCGAGGGCGCGCCGCCCGGAGGTGGCGTCGGGGGCAGCGTCGGCGGCAGTCCGAACGCGGCCAGCAGGTGCGGTTCGAAGACGGTGATCTCGGAGATCTCACCGTTCGCGATCCTCAGCACATTGAGCGCCTGAGCCCGGTAGACGGACTCACCCGGCAGCCGGATGTAGCCCGCCACAGCCGGCTGCCGGTTCGCCCGCGTGGGGATGCTGCGCCACCGTCCTCGATACAGCGGTGAATCCGGGCCGAAGGCGTGTGCGGCGAAGGACTCGATCGCGTCGCGACCGGAGAACCAGAACGGGAGCGGAGGCATCGTCATCCGCGCGTCCTCGCTCAGCAGCTTCGCCAGGGCGGCGGGGTCGGCCTTGTCGTGGGCGTCCATGAAGCGTCGCAGCAGTTCTCGTTCCTGAGCGGTCGGAGCCGTCGACGGCGCCCATTCGAGACGTCGCTCCGGAAGGTGGGTCCTCAGGGTCGATCGTGCTCGTTTCAGGGCGCTCTTGACCGAGTCGACACTCATCTCAAGCTGCGCGGCGGTCTCTTTCGCGGACCAGCCGAGCACGTCGCGCAGGATCAGCGCGGCCCGCTGCCTGGGCGGCAGATGCTGGATGGCGGCGAGGAACGCCAGCTCGACGGTCTCCTTGCCGACCGCGGCCGCGTCCGGTTCCATGCCGTCGGACGCGACCGGCTCCAGCAGCTCATCCGGGTAGGGCTGCAACCATCGGACCTCGGACGGCGGCGAGCCCGGCTGCGGCGGCCGTGCCGATCCCGCGTCCCGAGGTCGCGGACGGCGGGGGTTCCGGTCGAGGAAGTCCAGGCACGCGTTCGTCGCGATCCGGTAGAGCCACGCGCGGACGGTGGAACGGCCGTGGAAGGTCCCGCGTCCGCGCCACGCCCGCAGAAACGTCTCCTGCACCAGATCCTCCGACTCCTCGAAGGAGCCGAGCATCCGATAGCAGTGCACCCGCAGTTCCCGCCGATGACGCTCGACAAGCTCGGTGAACGCCCGATCGTCGCCCGAGAGCACGGCATCCACCGGCGCGCTATCCTCGGCCCTCACCTCATCCATGATGCCCCCGACTCATGGGCGCCACGTTATCCACCCCCTGGGGTGGGGAACGCGCCCGTCGTGCTCGTCGGGCACGGTCGTCTCCGGTGAGCCCTGGCACATCGGCGAATCAGCGCCTATCCAGATATGTCGTGATCTGTGGTCACCCGCCGTTTCCTGAGACGACCGCTTTCAGGGCCGCCTGGAGGATGTCCAGTCCGGCGTGCAGTTCCGAGTCGCTGATCGTGAGCGGTGGTGCGAGCCGGAAGATTCCCCCCATCCCCGGAAGCTGGACGATGTTGACGTGCAGCCCGCGCTCCAGGCACGCCGTGGTCACGACTTTTCCGAGCGCCTCCGCCGGGGTTTTGCTCGGCCGGTCCGTCACCAGTTCCAGGCCCTGCAGAAGCCCGCGGCCGCGGACGTCGCCGACCACCTCGAAGCGGTCACGCAGGTCCAGCAACCGCTCGTTGAGCTGCTTGCCCAGGACCGCTGCCCGCGCCACGAGGCCGTCGCGTTCGATGACGTCGAGCACGGTCAGCGCGACGGTCGCCGCGAGCGGGTCCGAGACGTGGGTCGTGAAGAACAGGAACCCGCGTTCGTGACAGACCTCCTCGATCCGCGCCGACGTGACGACGACCGCCACCGGCAGGCCCGCCCCCAAGGTCTTGGAGAGCGTCAGGAGATCCGGGACGACGCCGTCGCGTTCGAAGGCGTACATCTCGCCGGTGCGTCCGAGTCCGGTCTGGGCCTCGTCCGCGATCAGCAGCATCCCGCGTTCTGCGCACATCTCCTTCAGCCGCCGCAGATATCCGGCCGGGAGCTCGATGATCCCGCCGGAGGACAGGATCGGCTCGACCAGGCACGCGGCCAGGCTTCCCGACGACTGCTGGTCGACGAGGGCGAACCCGTACTCGAGCTCTGCCTCCCAGTCGTACGACCCGTCCGCGTGACGGAAGGGGGATCGGTACGCGTTCGGCGTGGGGAGCGTGAGGTTGCCCGGCATGGGCGGGCCGTATCCCCGGCGACCGGCGGAGAAGGTGGCGGAGGAGGCACCCGAGGTCATGCCGTGCCACGACCGGTCGAAGGAGACGATCTCGTACCCGCCCGTGTAGAGCTTGGCCATCTTGATCGCGGCCTCGTTGGCCTCCGCGCCGGTGCTCAGCAGCAGGGTCTTGCTCAGGCCTTCGGGAAGCGTCGACGCGAGCCGGCCGGCCAGGTCGACGACGGGCGGGCTCAGCATGCCGCTGTACAGGTGATCCAGCGAGGAGATCGACCGTGAGACCGCCGCGACCACGTCGGGGTGGGAGTGCCCGAGGATCGAGCTCATCTGACCCGAGGTGAAGTCGAGGATCGCCGTCCCGGCGTCGTCGTAGACGTACGACCCCGCCGCCCGTTCGATGACCTTCGGGGTGAACGTCGCGCCGTAGCGGATCAGGTGACGGTCAACATCATTCCAAAATGACGCATTTTTCATATTTGCTCATGATGGCATGGCCATCCAACGGCGGTTCGCCGCCCTGCCGACGTTCATGACCGCAGGGCTGGGGCGGGTAGCATCCGGGTATGGACCCGGTGATCATGACCTCCGTCCTCACCCTCCCCGCGCTCGCGCTCCTACTGATCCCGTTCCACGACGAATCCGGCGCGACCGACACCCGAAACCAGCTCGCCGGCCTTCGCACCCGGCAGACCCTCGCCTCCCGCGAGGCGTGGAACGCCGCGCACGCGTGGGCGAAGGCGCCGATGCGCCGGCTGGCGACGGCCGTGGGGCTGGTGCTCGCGGTCTCCGTCGTCGTCGCCGCCCTGTTCGACCTCCCGGAGGCGGTCGGTTACGCGATCATCGCCCTGCAGTTCACGCTCCTGGTCGGCGGGTTGCTCCTGATCGGCCGGCGCGCCAACCGGATCGCGGCCGAGGTCAACAGCCGCGGCGAGGCCTCTCCGCCTTCCGCCTGACCCGCGACGGAGACCTGCCGTATCCGGGAGGCCGCAGTGCCTTGACGGTGAGCCGTCCCCTGTTCGACGCCACCTGCCGGGCTTTCTCGTCCGGCCGCTATGGTGGCTGGGCCTGCGGCCCGTTGGAAGACGTGATTCTCGACGGCCGCTCGAATCGATGTGACCCAAGCCACCCGGAGTCGAACTTGAGCAACCCCGAGATGTTCACCGAGATAGCCGTGGAGCAACTCGAAAACTACCGCCCGAAACTCGTCCCCCCGGCGGATCTCCATGATTTCTGGGCGGCCACGTTGGCCGCCGCGGAGGAGTTTCCGCTGAACGTGCGGGCGGAACTCGTGCGGGACACCCCGCTGCGTACGGTCGACGTCTACGACGTCACCTTCGCGGGTTTCGGCGGGCACCCGATCAAAGCGTGGTACCTGGTTCCGCGCGACCGGGCCGGGCTCCTGCCGACCATCGTCGAGTACGTCGGTTACGGCGGTGGCCGGGGACTGCCGCACGAGTGGCTGTACTGGTCGTCGGCCGGGCACCCGCACCTGATCATGGACACCCGGGGCCAGGGCAGCGCGTGGCGGACGGGTGACACCGCCGACCTGGGGGCTTCCGGGCGACCGCACGTACCGGGCTTCCTCACCGACGGGCTGCCCGACCGGGACCACTACTACTACCGGCGGCTGTTCACCGACGCGGTCCGCGCGGTGGAGGCCGCGGCCCAGTTGCCCGGCGCCGACCCGGCCCGCCTGGTGACCACCGGCACGAGCCAGGGTGGCGCGCTCGCCCTCGTCGCCGCCTCGCTGCGCACGGACGTGGCGGCCACCATGCCCAACGTGCCGTTCCTGTGTCACATCAAGCGATCGACGCAGGTCGCCACGGACGGGCCGTTCCCGGAGTTGGTGACGTGGTGTCACACGCATCACCGTCTCGTCGACCAGGCCTTCGCCACGCTCGCCTACTTCGACGTCGCGATCCTCGCCAGGGACGCGCGCTGCCCGGCGCACTTCGGGGTCGCCCTGCGCGACGAGATCTGCCCGCCCTCCGGCGTCTACGCCTGCGTGAACCACTACGGCGGCACGAAGGAGGTCCTGGTGTACGAGTGGAACGGCCACGAGGGCGGCCAGGCGCACCACCTCGCCGCGCAGTCGGCGTGGCTGGCAGAGATCCTTCCCTGACATTCATGTTTCCGGCGTAACAGTGAGGGGCGGCGGAATCTCCGTTCGCTCGTCGCGGGTGTGGAACGGGGGGCCGGTGGCGACCCACGGGGGTTGCCGCCTTTCCCGTGGACGTGATTCACTGACGTCACCTCCGAAACTGTAAGTAAACTTTTCAATAACGGACTTTCCGGTTTGGCGGCTCCCCGTGGCACGACCGCTCTCGTCCAGGCAGGAACGGTTCCGGCTCCCGCACCGGCCCGACCTCCCGGAGCACTCCTTCGCCGTACGTTTCTCCGGCTTGAGGGCGCGGCACGGCCCGTTGACGACGGGGCAGGCCAACATGGTCCGCTGCATGCTCACCGACCCGCCGGAGCACATGAACTACCGCGTCGTGCGGGCGCTCCAGCCGGGCACGACGCTCGCCGTGATCACCAAGGCGGTGATCGGGCTGGTGACCCGGCACGAGTCCCTGCGCACGACCTTCCATGACGGTCTCCAGCGGGTTCTGGCCGAGGGAGGCGTGACCGTCGAGGTCCACGAAACCGGCGAGCTCTCGGCCGGAGCGGACGCAGCCGGAAACCGGGCGGACGCTCCGGTGAGCGAGAAGGACGTGGAGAGCGGATGGGCCGGCGGGCCGGAGGGCGTGGAGAGCGGAGCGGCGCGGGGCACGAGGGGAGCCCAGGACGGGAGAGCGCATGGTGCGGAGGGAGCCGAGGGCGGGGGACCGGCTCGGATCCGCGCCGAGACGCCCGACGCCGACCTCGCGGAGGAGGTCGCGCGCCGGCTGCACGGGACGCGCTTCGCGCCGGCCGAGGAGATCCCGCTCCGGATCGCCGTGATCACCTCCGGTGGCGTACCCCGGCAGGTCGTCCTGGTGACCACGCACAGCGCGACGGACGCGGCCGGGCTGGCCGTACTGCTCACCGAGTGGGACGAACTTCTCCTCGGTAAACCGCTCGCGCCGGTGACCGCGCCGCAGCCGCTCGACGTCGCGGCGGCCGAGCGCACCCCGGCCGGTCTACGGCGGGCGGAGGCGGCGCTGCGCTACTGGGAGGGCCACCTGAGCGGGGTGCCCCGGTCCACGCTCACGGTCGCCGTGGACGGCGAGACGGACTGGTTGCTTCCCCGGCTGCGGGTGCGCTCGGTCCCGGCGGCCGGGGCGCTGGGGCGGATCTCCGCGCGTACCGGGGCGAGCCCGTCGGCGGCGGTGCTGGCGGCCCTGGCGGCACTCGCCGGAGTGCGGGCCCGCCTGCGGACGGTCGTCGTGCTGTCCATCTCGGCGAACCGCTTCCGGCCGGAGTTGCGCGAGTACGTCGGACCGCTCGCCCAGGACGCGCTGATCCCGGTGGAGATCGGCGAGGACGGCTTCGACACCGTGTTGCGCGGCGCGCGCTCGGCGGCGATGGCCGCGTACCGGAACAGCCGCTTCGACTCGGACGCCCTCATCCGGGTGATGGAGGACGTCCAGCGGGAGCGCGGTCTCTTCTTCGCCAGGGATCTCGTGTTCAACGACATGAGCGTCCCCGGCAGGGGCGCGCGGGTCGGCCGTAGCGGTCAGGATGTTCACTCGGTCTGGCTTCCACCGGCCACCCTGCCCACACGCGCCTCGCTCTGGGTCCACCGGCTGCACGGCGAACTCGACGTCACCCTGTGGGCCGACCCGCGCTGCCTGCCCCGCGACGACGCGCGGGCCCTCGGCGAGGGGATCGCGCGGCTGCTCATCGAGGCGGGCGATCGGGACGTGCCGCTGACCGAGTTGACCGCCCTCACCGGCGTCGTCCCGGTTTCCCGGGACGAAGGCTGGCTCTTGGTCGACGGATGCTGGATCCACCTCCCCGAGGTCGAACGCCTGGTGAGGGACGCGCTCGCGCGGACGGCCGGCGGCGACGCGGCGGCCCGCCTCGCGGAAACGGTCGTCACCGCGGAAGCCGACGAACGGTTCGGGCATCGGCTGGTGTGCTTCACGTCGGCGAAGACCACTCCGGAGGCGCTGCACTCGGCCTGCCTGAGCCTGCTGCCCGGCCGCATGTCGGCCCTGACCCCGCACCGCTACGTCGTCTGCGCGACCGCCCCGCCCCCGGGCGTCGCCTGGCGGGATCTGCCGAGGATCGCCGAGGGTTCCGGACGCTGACACCTCGCCCCGCCGGTGAATGTGCTTCGGCGAACGCGTTCACAGGCGGCTTCGGGGGGCGAGCCGGGGCGTTCGCCGTTTTCCTGGTTTTTCCCTGGTTTCCGGGTCAATCCCGTGCCGGCTCCGGCGGCCGGGCAGCGTCCCGGCCCGTCCTGCAAGCCGGATCAGGCGGCGCCGGTGCGCGTCACGGTGATCGCCAGCGTGGTGTAGGGCACGGAGAAACCGCTCCCGATCGCGTCGATGGCGGTCCCGACGGCCTCCAGCACCTCGGCCAGTCGGTCCGCCGGAAGCAGCGTGAGGGCGCCGCTGGTGGGCGCCATGTCCAGCCACTCGTCGCGCGTGTAGGAGTGCTCCTCCTCGAATCGCCACCGCTCCGGCTCGCCGAACCCGCCCGCCTCCCTCACCCCGTCGGCGAACCTGGGGAACAGCGCCTGGTAGGGGTCCGAGGGGCGCTTCTGCGACTGGAGGTCGAGCGGCGAGTCGGGTGCCACCCGCCGGTAGGCCGTGGCGAAGGCCTCCGCGAGAGCGGGCGGGAGATCGAACACGTGGGAGAACACCGTCAGCCTGCCCCCGGGCCGCAGCACCCGTGCCGCCTTGGCGGCGCCGGCGACCGGGTCCACCCAGTGCCAGGTCTGGCCCGCGACCACCGCGTCGAACGTCCGGCCCGCGTCTTCCCAGGCCTCGAACGTCGAGACCTCCACCTCGACCCCGGTGCCCCGGGCGAATTCGGCCATCCGCGTGTCGGGCTCGACCCCGAGCACCCGGCAACCGGCCGCCTG
This sequence comes from Streptosporangium sp. NPDC049046, assembly GCF_040649155.1. NCBI lineage: Bacteria > Bacillati > Actinomycetota > Actinomycetes > Streptosporangiales > Streptosporangiaceae > Streptosporangium > Streptosporangium sp. NPDC049046. Next base: position 110,092 of record NZ_JBEZEZ010000015.1, read on the forward strand.
GAACTGCCGGGCCGCGATGCCGGTGCCGCACCCGACGTCGAGGAGATCGGGTCCGGGGCCGGCGGCGACGATCCGCTCCACCAGGGCGTCGGGGTAGCGGGGCCGGGTCCGGTCGTAGCGTTCGGCGTCCACTCCGAACGACTCCGCCATCCGCCTGGCGTTGTGGGACTCTTTACCGGAAGGGCGGGGCTGTTCCCGCGATAAAGTGGGCATGCGCCCACTTTAGTGGGCGCATGCCCACTCGTCAATCGAGTGAAGGCCGTCAAGAGAGGGAGGGGCACGCTGTGCCGACCGGGGTGCACATCCGCGACGCGCGCAGGCACCTGTTCGACGCCGCCGAGCGCGTCCTGCTCAGGGACGGGCCGAACGCGCTGACCAGCCGCGCGGTCACCACAGAGGCGGACGTCGCCAAGGGGGTCCTGCACCGGCACTTCGCCGACTTCGACGACTTCCTCGCCGAACTCGTGCGAGAGCGCATCGCTGGAATCGGCGACCAGGCCGCCGCCCTACGCGACTCCGCGGGGACCGGCACCGTGGCCGCCAACCTCACCGGCGCGCTGAGGGAACTGTTCGACCCGGTCACCGTGTCGATCGTCGGCCTCATCGTCTTCCGCGACGAACTGCGCGCCCGGCTGCGCCAGGCCGGGCCGCCCCACGGAGTCCCGGTCATGGCGGAGGCCGTGGCCATGATCGCCTCCTACCTCGCCGACGAGTGCGAGCTGGGCCGCATCGCGGTCGACGCGGACGTCGACTCGCTCGCGATCTCACTGGTCGGGGCCGGGCACCTGATGTTCGCCGGGCGGGCGGGCGCCCCGCCCGAGGAGGGAGAGGTCGGCAAGGTCGTGACCACGGTCATCGCCGACGTCGTGCAGAGACGACTGTTGTGAACCGCCCGGGGGCGGGCGCTCGACGCGGGACGCCGGGTGCGGGTGGGTTCCCGTGAGGGGTCCCGGGCTCGAAGACGGTCCATGAGCTTGGACGCTTCACCACGGCGCGGCGGCGATTCCCCCCGCCTCCGGTGTCCGGTGCCACGTCCGGATGTCAGCCCAGGCGGTGCTCGTACAGTTTCCGCAGCTCCTCGACGCGGCCCTGCGGCGGGTGGGGGGTCTCGCCCTGGACGGTGGCGAAGAACGCCTCCAGGTGCGCCTGCCAGGCGGCGAGCGCCGTCGCGCGGAGATCGGCCAGCCGGGCGGGAAGCGTCTGTGTCAGCTCGACCCGGGTGCCTTGTGCGGGGTCGTGCGCCAACTCCCAACGCACCCGTCCCGCGGGCTCGCCCTCATGGAGCCACTCGTATTCCAGGGCGCGCGGCGCTCCGGCCTGCGTGACAGAACCCGCGGGCACATGCGGGGTCGTGAACCACGCCGGGGGCTCCGCGCCAGGGCGGGGTGTTTCCCCCGCGACGAGGATGTTCCACACCTCCTCGACGGGCTTCCAGATCAGGTCGCGCGCGAACCTGACGAGGTGGTCGTCTCCGCTCTTTCGTGTCTCCCCCTCGGCCAGGCCGAAGATCTCGACGTAGTCCGCGATCCGGCTCCTCCAGCCCGGAGGCCGCTCGAAGGGCTCGTCGTCCAGCCTGGACAGCAGCGCGGCCAGGCAGAGGTCCCAGCCCGCCGCGGTGCGGCCCGCGGTCAGCCTGCCGGTCCAGCCGCCTCCCAGCGCGTGGGTGAGGACGAGCAGGCAGCCGGGCCCGTCGGGGAGAAGCTCGAAGCGCAGCACGTCCTGGTTCCAGCGGAACGCGTACACCTTCGGAGGGTCGAACTCCAGGACCCGGCCGTGAGTGGGGTCGCCCTCGCCCTCGAAGGTGAAGCGCATCGCCGCACCGACGGACGGTTCGCTCTCTACTGCCGCCGGAAACCAGTGGGCCATCTCGGCCGGGTCGGTGACGGCTTTCCAGACCTTCTCGGGGGAGTGGGCCAGCCGTCGTTCGAAGCGCAGCACCGGTTGGTCGCCGACGGTTCGCAGGGTCGCCAATCGCTCTTCCACTATGTCGCCCTTTCTTGGGTCTCGTTAGATCTCTTCCGGCATGGCGTCGAGGCGGCGTTCGAGCGAGTCCAGGCTCTCGTTCCACATGCTCCGGTAGGGCTCAAGCCAGGCGGCTATCTCGGCGAGCGGTTCGGGCCGCAGTCGATACCACCGGCGCTGCGCGTCGTGCCTGACCTCGACCAGGCCCGCCTCGCGCAGGATCCTCAGGTGTTTCGACACCGTCGGTTGGGTCAGTGCGAGCCGCTCCACCAGGTCGCCCACGGGACGCTCGCCGGTACGGAGCAGATCGAGGATCTCCCTGCGCCGGGGCTCGGCAAGTACTTCGAATGTGGTTGCCACTTCAGCAATATAGCCAAGTTGGCATATAAGATGTCAAGAAGCGCTGGAGGGCGGCTCGGACGCGTCGCTCGGATCGGCCGTACGGGCGCGGCGCCGGATATGGAAGTGTCCGGAAACGGACGCCCGGAAGGTCTCTCGCCGGTCCTTGCCCGGATGATTTCGTGGTGTGTGAAGTCGTGATCAGTTGGTCCGCCGCCGGCGGTGTGGCGGACGGGAGATCTTGGAGGTCTCGCGATGGCGGTGGAGCTCGTCTACGAGACGCACTCGATCAGCACCGACAACGAGGCGGGAATCGCCACCGGCTGGCTTCCCGGCGCGCTCTCGCCGCGCGGTCGTGAATTCGCCCGTGAACTCGGGGAACGCCGTCGTGATGACGCGATCTCGGCCGTGTTCGTCTCCGATCTGGGGCGCGCCGTCGAGACCGCCGAGATCGCCCTCGGTGGCTCCGACATCCCGATCCATCAAGACGCGCGGCTCCGCGAGTGCGATTACGGCGAACTCAACGGCATGCCGGTCATCCGGCTCGCCGACGAGCGGTCACGTCACATCGACATCCCGTGGCCGGGCGGGCAGAGCTACCGCCAGGTAGTGGAGCAGACCCGTGACTTCCTCGGTGACCTCGCGGCCGCCTGGGACGGTCATCGTGTCCTGGTGATCTCCCACTCAGCCAACAGATGGGCGCTGGACCACCTCCTCGACGGCCGCGAGCTGGAGGAACTGGTGGACGCGCCGTTCGACTGGCGAGAGGGATGGGAGTACGTGGTGCCGACCGCTTTCCACGCGGACGACAGGGTGTCGGCGCCCGAAGGCGGGCGATCGGGGGACATGCCGTTCTGACACGGTGCGGGGATCGGCGGGGTCGGGGCTCAAAGGGGAAGCGGGGGAAACCAGGCCCACGGGGAGTCATGGGGAGTCATGGAGGATCACGGGGAGTCACGGGGAGACGGTCTCGATCCTCCGCCTCTTCGCCATGGCCAGGACCACGATCGCGTAGAGGCCGAGCTGCACGACCGTTCCCGCCAGGGTCTGCCAGGGCACCGACCCCTGCTTCAGCGCCTCCGGCAGGCTGCCGTCGGCTCCGCTGACCCCGAAGGCCAGCACGTTGTTGACCACGTGCAGGGCGATGGCCGCCTCCAGGCCGCCGGTCCGCACCGCGAGCCAGCCCATCAGCGCACCGAAGGCGAAGACGTCGACGATGCCCCAGTCGACGTAGGCGTGCACCGCGGTGAAGGCGGCGGTACTCAGCAGGATGCCCGGCCACGGATTGGAGAGGAAGGCGCCGAACGCCTGGATCAGCCATCCCCGGAAGACGTACTCCTCGGCGGCGGCCTGGAAGGGCACCAGGAGCAGGGTGACGACCAGAACGGGCAGGAAGCGCTCCCAGCCGACCCAGCCGAACAGCTCGCCGAGGTCTTCGCCGGTGGCGACGTAGGTGACGGCGACCGCGGCCTGGCCCAGCACCACGACGCCGATCGCCACCGCCGTGCATCGCGCCATCCACCGCCACCGCAGGCGGCCGACGACCGAGGAGAGGGTGCCGGGCGGGCGCCGCTGGATCCACGCCACCACGCCGTACACGATCGGCAGGACGACCGCGATCGAGAGCAGGTTGATCCCCAGGTCGAGCACCGGATCGGTGAAGATCTGCTCCTCGGATCCGCCCATCTCGGCGCCCACGATCACGCCGAGCGTCGCACCGCCGAGGATGACGGCGAGTCCGGCCAGCATGAGGCCCGCGAGTCCCGCGACCGTGCCCAGCACCGGTCGCCACCAGGCGTGCAGGCGGGTGCGCGCCAGCAGGTCGTAGCGGCTGCCGGGCGGCGCCGGCACCATCCAGGGCTCGTGCCTCGGTGGGGGCGGGAAGTGGTCCACGGGCGGAACGTACGCGCCCGATGGCGGACCGTACGCGCCGGACGGGTCGGGGACACCGGGCCGGTGAGGCGGCGGGCCGGAAGGCTGGAGGGGCGTCGCCTCGGACCCGGGGTCCTGGGGGACGTGCATCGAATACCTCCGGGGTGGACACTCCGGCCTTCGGGCCGGAAGGAAACGCGGCGCGGCGCCACCGGTCCGGATGCGTCGATCCATTTCGATGGGTTTACGGAGTTTACGAGGTCGGAGGGCGGGACGCGCCCCGTCGAGCTCGATGTTCTCCCCGTGTTCCCGGTGACTCCGCCAGGCTTCCCGGCGTATCGGTCGCATTCGCGAGCCGATCGCCGTCCCGCTTTCGGAAGGTCACGCTCCGCGGACGTTGGTCATGATCGCGTAGACGGAGGTGGAGGCCGTCATGAACAGCCAGTTGCGCTTGAGGCCGCCGAAGACCAGGTTGGAGGTCTTCTCGGGAAGCCTGAGCTTGCCGATCAAGGTGCCGTCCGGGGCGAAGCAGTGCACTCCCTCGTGCGTCGCCGCCCAGATCCGGCCGGCGGTGTCGAGCCTGATCCCGTCGAGGCCGCCCGCCGAGCATTCCGCGAGCACCCTGCCGTTCTCCAGGGCGGTGCCCCGCACCTCGAAGACCCGCAGATGCCCGCGCTGGGTGTCGGCGACGTAGAGGAGGGACTCGTCCGTCGAGAAGGCGAGGCCGTTGGGGCGGGCGAAGTCGTCGGCCACCGCCGTGATCTCTCCGGTGGCGGGGGCGAGACGGTAGACCTGATCGTTGCCGATCTCGCTCTCCGCCTGGTGGCCCTCGTAGTCGCTGGCGATGCCGTACCTGGGGTCGGTGAACCACACGGAGTCATCCGACCTGACCACCACGTCGTTGGGGCTGTTGAGGCGCTTGCCCTGCCAGCGGTCGGCGATGACGGTGATGGAGCCGTCGTGCTCGGTGCGGGTCACCCGCCGGGCGCCGTGCTCGCAGGAGATCAGCCGGCCCTGCCGGTCAAGGGTGTGACCGTTGGTGTAGCCCGCGGGAGCGCGGAAGGGACCCACGTTTCCCGTCATCTCGTCCCAGCGGAGAATCCTGTCGTTGGGGATGTCGCTCCACAGCAGGTAGCGGCCCGCCGGGACGTAGGTGGGGCCTTCTGCCCATCGGCAACCGTGGTGGATCCGCTCGATCCGCTTGTCGCCCCCGACGTCGGCGAACCGCTCGTCGAGCACCTCGAACTCCGCGGCAATGGATTCCGTCATGTAATCCTCCTTGATCGCAGAATATGATACGGCGATGGACAGGATTGACAAGATGTTGATCGGCATCCTTCAGGACGACGCCGGTCGGTCCTACGCCGCGCTCGGGGCCGAGGTGGGATTGTCGAGCGGCGCCGCGCACGAACGGGTGCGCAAGCTGCGCGAACGAGGGCTGATCCGGCGGACGACCATCGAGGTCGATCCCGTCGCCGCGGGCAGAGGTGTGCTGTCATTCGTGCTCGTGGAGGGGCAGGCATGGATGGGCGCGTCGGGCGAGGCACTGCTCGCGATTCCCGAGATCGAGGAGGCGCACGTCATCGCGGGACCGGCGTCACTGCTGGTCAAGGTGCGCACGGCGAGCACCAGGGAACTGCAGGAGGTGCTGCGCAGGCTTTTCGAGATCGAGGGGGTGGTCGGGACGCGAACCATCATGGTGCTGGAGAGCTTCTTCGAGCGTGGCCTGCATCTCCCTTACCAGGATGCGTGAAGGCCTCGTGACCTGGTCCACCTCGATCGAAGCCGGGCCCGGAACGGCGCGAGGCGGCGGCCGCGCGCAGGCGGAGCCGGGTCAGTTCGGAAGCGGCCCGCGCGGGGGTGGTGTCGGTGCGCTCCGAGGTGGCGAGCAGGGTGGTGACGGTGTCCTCGATGTTCTGGACGCGGGCGAGCACCTCGTCGGCGGTTCCGCGGTCGAGTTCGACGGTGAGGGCGTGGATCACCCCGCCCGCGCTGACGACGTAGTCGGGCACCCAGATGATGTCGCGGCGGTGCAGCAGGTCGGCGACGGCCGGGGTGGTGAGCTGGTTGTTCGCGGGCCCCGCGATGGCGGCGCACCGCAGGCCGGGCACGATCTCCTCGGTGAGGACGCCGCCGAGGGCGGCGGGCACCAGGATGTCGACGTCCGCGGTGACGACCTGCGCGGGCTCGCCCCAGGTGGCGCCGACCTCGTCGGCGAGTGCCCGCTTGCCGGGATCGATGTCGCCGACGAGGAGTTCGGCTCCCTCGGCGGCGAGCAGGCGGACGATCTTCTCGCCCACGTTGCCCAGGCCGATCACGGCCAGACGGCGACCGGTGAGGCCCGGGGTGCCGTGGAGCCGCCTGCCGACGGCGCGCAGCGCGGCGAGCGTCCCGGCCGCGGTGTGCGGAGAGGAGTCGCCGCTGCCGGCCTGTCGCGCGGGTCTGCAGAACACGTGGGGGGTGCGCTCGCCGATGACCGCCATGTCGGCCGGGCCGGTCCCGACGTCCGGGCCGGTGGCGTACCTGCCGTCCAGGGAGGCGATGACGTCCGCGACGTCGTGCAGCACGTGACGGCGGCGGACCGGATCGAGTTCGACCCCTTCGGGGACGGCGACGACGGTCTTGCCGCCACCGTTGGCCAGTCCGGCCACCGCGCACTTGGCGGTCATGCCGGCCGACAGGCGCAACGCGTCGGAGAGGCCGTCCCGCCAGTCGGGGTAGTTCCAGATCCGGCACCCGCCGACCGCCTGGCCGAGCGCCGTCGAATGGACGGCGACGATGACGGGCAGGCCGGAGCGCGGCCCCGTGTGAACCGCGACCTGCTCATGGTCGAACCCTGGCATATGACGATCCCTTCATGTGATCGGTGTCCGGGTCCAAGAATCGGATATCCGGTCGCGGCTCAGGGTTCCGATCGAACGTATGGCTGGAACGACCGGCAAAATACCGGTCATGGACGAACTTGATTCGGAGATCATCCGGCTTCTCCAAACGGATGCGCGGCAGTCCAATCGTGAGCTGGCCCGCAAACTCGGGATCGCGCCCTCGACCTGCCTGGAACGCGTGAGGGCGCTCACCCGCCGCGGGGTCATCCGCGGCTATCACGCCGACATCGACCCCGCGGCCCTGAACCGCGGTGTCCAGGCTCTCGTCTCCGTGCAGGTACGCCCGCTCAGCCGCACCGTCATCGACACCTTCAAAGACTCGGCGAGCGCCCTGCCCGAGGTGCTCAGCGTCTTCGTGCTGGCCGGTGGCGACGACTTCCTTCTCCACGTGGCGGTCCAGGACCTCGACCACCTGCACGCCTTCCTGCTGGACCGGCTCAGCAAGCGCCGCGAGATCGCGGGTTTCCGCACTTCGGTGATCTTCCAGCAGGTGCACGACACCGCCCCGGCGAGGCTCCCCGACGTGACGTCCACACCCGCGAACTGAGCGCGAGGTCTCGCCTGCCGCTACTCGCCGGTGCCGAGGCCCGAGCGGTGAGCGATGACGGCGAGTGCCGTGCGGTCCCGCGCGTCGAGTTTGGTCAGGATCCGGCTGACGTAGGTGCGTACGGTGGCCGGGCTGATGAAGAGGGCCGCGGCGATCCTGTCATTGGTCTCGGCGTACCCGATCCGGGTCAGGACGGCGAGTTCCCTTTCGGTGAGGGTGGCGAGCCGAGGGTCGCGCGCGGGTGGTCTCGGGGCCCGGGCGAGGCGTTCCATGACGCGCCGCGCGATCGCGGGGGAGAGCACGTTCCCCCCTTCGGCGGCCGTGCGCACCGCCTTGCGGAGGTCCTCCGACGGAGTGTCCTTGAGGAGGTAACCGGCGGCGCCGAGCGTGACGGCCTCGACGATGTCCTCCTCGTCGTCGAAGGTGGTGAGGATCAGCACCCGTGAGCCGTCCAGGGAGTCGTCGGCGCGGATGGCCGCGGTCGCCTCGAGTCCGTTCATACCGGGCATGCGGATGTCCATGAGCACGACGTCCGGGCGGAGCTCCCGGACGAGGGAGAGCGCCGCGCGTCCGCTGGACGCCTCTCCGGCGACGGTGATGTCCGGATCGTTTTCGAGGAGTGCTCGCAGGCCCGCGCGTACGAGCTCCTGGTCGTCGGCGATGACCACCCTGATCATGATGTCTGCTCCAGTGGAAGGACGGCTCGGACGGTGAAACCCGTGGACTCGCGTCCGGCCGTCAGGGTGCCCCCGAGCGTCTCCGCGCGCTCGCGCATCCCGGCGATGCCGTGCCCCGCTCCGCTGTCGGGGCCCTGCCCGGGGCCGTCGTCGGTCACGGACAGGCGCAGGACCGCTCCGTCGTCGAGCGCGACGACGCGGGCGCGGGTGCCGTGGGAGTGCTTGACGATGTTGGTGACCGCCTCCTGGACGATTCTGAACGCGCAGGCGTCGACCGTCGCGGGAAGCTCGGTGGTGACGCGAATCTCGAGGTCGAGGTCGATCCCCGCCGCGGCGGCCGTCTCACGCAGTGAGCCCACGCTCGACAGTGAGAGGACCGACCTCGGATTCTCGCCGGGGGTGCGGAGGAGGGCGACGGTCCTGCGCAGCTCGCTCATCGTGCGCGTGGTGGTGGACTTGATCAGTTCGAGGGCCGCCCGGGTCCGTGCCTCGTCGTGGCCGAGCGACTCGCGGGCGACATCGGCGTGCAGGGAGATGACGGAGGTCGTGTGACCGATCGAGTCGTGCAGCTCTCGCGCTATGGCGAGGCGTTCGGCGTGAAGTCGGGCGTCGGCCTCCTGCCGGTAGCGCTGGGCGGTGAGTTCGGCGATCCGCCTCGCCCCCGCCTGCACGGTCCTTCTCGACCTCAGGCCGTCTCCCAGGGCGATCGCCGCGGCCATGAGCAGGACGTGCCCGGCCAGCTCGTAGCCGACGACGAACGAGAAGTCCTCACCCTCGATGAGGCGGAAGAACAGCGAGACCGCGATCACGACGGTGGCGGTGACGACGGCGTGGACGAGCCGGCCGAACTCGGCCGCCGAGAACAGCGCCGCGGCGACGGGAACGGCCACTCCCACGGCCGGGTGACCGGCGGCGTAGTACGCGAACAAACCCAGGGCGGTGACGGCGAGCACGGCCGTCGGGTGGCGTCGCCGGACGAGCATCAGCGCCCCCAGGCCCACGGCCCACAGATGGGCGATCGGGTCCGGGCTCTGCCGTCCTCCCTGGCCGGCGGAGATGACGATCGACAGCACGAGGGTGACACCCACGCCGATCAGGGCGTCGACCGCCCAGGGCGGGAGTTTTCTTCGTGCCTGAACACGCCGTTCTTCGACCACGCAGCCACCCTACGGCGCCGTCGTGGCGCTCCACAGTCCACGTGAGGCGACACGGAAAGTCGCCTTCCGACGTACGGGTGTCGAGATCGGACACGGATGTGCCACGCCCCTCGCGCTTTCTAGTTTGAGGCCATGACCTCTCACAACACCTCGCCGCGTGGGCCGCTCGCCCGAAGGCACCCGGCGCTCGGGCTGCCCCTGATCGCTGTGATCGGCCTCGCTCTTCTCGCCGCGCCCCGGGTCGTGCTTCACGACCTGGACATCATCCACGAGGGCACCTTCGTGAACGCCCTGTTCGTCTTCGTGCCGCCGGTCGTATGGATCGCGGTCGTCCTCTGGAAACGAGTACCCAACCCCTTCCTCACCCTCCTCGTCGTGGGCCTGTTCTACGGCGTCTTCCTGGCCGTGGGACATCAGGTGCTCTGGGAGGCCGCCTTCGGCGACAACCCGCCCGTACTCGGTGGAAACCTGGGCGACGTCGACCCGGCGGTACAGTCCCTCATCCTGCGCCTCTTCGCCGCGGTGAGCAGTGTCTTCACCGGGGTGATCGTCGGAGCGATCACCGGCCTCGTCGCCTGGGGGCTCGGCAAGGTCGTTCCCTCGGGTGCCAGGGAAGCCTGAAGGACGCGCCACGGCGGGAGACGGCGGCTCCCTTCGCCGGGCGCGGGTGGTGGCCCGCTCCCGAGACGGCGTGTCCGTTCGGTCCGGCGATCCTTCGTGCCGCGGGGCTCGTCGTGGCGGGAATTAAATCCGAGGCGGCCGGTGCGCCTTCGCCGGTACGCTCCCCGGGCATCTCCCGGCCGTCGACGGGCCGTCGACGGGGCCGTCCACGCGGAACGGGTGCGGAGTCCGGGAGGGCTCGCGGGAAACCCGTGGAAAGGCCGCGGGGAAGCCGCGGAAGAGGAGAGGAAACGCCGTTGACCATGATCGCTGTGACCGGTGTCACGGGAAATCTCGGAAGGCTCGTCATCGAGGACCTGCTCGCCAGGGTCCCCGCCCGCGACCTCGTCGCGCTCGCCCGTACCCCGAAGAAGGCGGAGGACCTGCTCGGCGGCGGTGTCGAGGTGCGGCACTGTGATCATGACGACGCCGCGTCCGTCGACGCCGCGCTCGCCGGGATCGAGGTGCTGCTCCTGGTGTCCGGGCCGGACATGACGCCCGGAGTCCGCGTGCGGCAGCACCGCACCGTCGTCGAGGCCGCCGTCCGGGCGGGGGTGCGCCGCGTCGTCTACACCAGCGCCGTGGGCGCGGAGGACGGCCGGGGCCCCGTCGCCGACCACACGGCGACGGAGAGGGCGCTCCGCGAGGCGGGTCCGGCCTACACCGTGCTGCGCAACGCCCTCTACTCCGAGGCGTTCCTGGGCGCTGCGCTTGTCCAGGCGGGAAAAGAGGGTGAGATCACCTCCTCCACCGGTGGCCGGCCGCTCAACACCGCGAGGTTGCGTGACCTGGCGCTGGCCGCGAGTGCCGCCCTCACCGGTTCCGGGCACGAGAACGCGACCTACGAGTTGCTCGGTCCGCTGTGGACCTATCCGGAGCTCGCCGAGGTTCTCACCCGTGTTCTGGGCAGGCCGATCGAGCATCGGGAGATCACCGACGCGGAGGCCGGTTGGCTGGGGGGCGTGTTCCCCGCGGTGCGCGCCGGTGCCCTCGCCACGACCGGCTCCGACCTCGCGCGCCTGCTGGGGCGGCCGCCGTCGGGCCTGGAGGAGACGGTCACCGCCCTCGTCGCCCGTACGGCCGGCTGAGCGTCACCGGCCTGTGCGGACGCGGGCCGGCCGGGGGCGCTCAGGTCAGATAGTCGCGCAGGGCCCGCGAGCGCGAGGGGTGGCGCAGCTTCGTCATGGTCTTGGACTCGATCTGCCGGATGCGCTCGCGGGTCACCCCGTAGGCGCGTCCGATCTCCTCAAGGGTCTTGGGCCGCCCGTCACCGAGCCCGAACCGCATCGCCACCACCCCGGCCTCACGCTCCGACAGCGCGTCCAGGATGGTGTGCAACTGCTCCTGCAGCAGCGCGGAGGCCACCGCGTCCTCGGGGGTGATCGCCTCGGAGTCCTCGATGAGGTCGCCGAACTCGCTGTCGCCCTCGGTGCCCAGCGGGCTGTGCAGGGAGATCGGCTCCCGCCCGTATCCCTGGACCTCGACGACCCGCTCCGGGGTCATCTCCAGCTCCACGGCCAGCTCCTCAGGGGTGGGCTCGCGGCCCAGGTCGGTCGTCATCTGCCGGTGCACCCGCGCCAGCTTGTTGATCACTTCGACCATGTGAACGGGGATGCGGATGGTGCGGGCCTGGTCGGCGAGCGCCCGGGTGATCGCCTGCTTGATCCACCAGGTGGCGTACGTGGAGAACTTGAATCCCTTGGTGTAGTCGAACTTCTCCACGGCGCGGATCAGCCCCAGGTTGCCCTCCTGGATCAGGTCCAGGAACAGCATGCCCCGGCCGGTGTGGCGCTTGGCCAGCGACACCACCAGGCGCAGGTTGGCCTCCAGCAGGTGGTTCTTGGCCCGGTGGCCGTCTTCGGCGAGCCATTCGAGCTCCGCGCGCACGTCGGGCTGAAGCCGGGCGCCGTCGTTGAGCCGCTCGGTGGCGAACAGCCCTGCCTCGATGCGCCGGGCGAGCTCGACCTCCTGCTCGGCGTTGAGCAGGGAGATCCTGCCGATCTGCTTGAGATAGTCCTTGACGGGGTCGGTGCTGGCTCCGACGCTCGCTTCCAGGGCTGCGGGCGCCTCGTCGTCGTCGGTCAGAACGAGCTCTTCTTCGGCCTCGACAACCTCAACGGTGCCTTCCACGGTAGCGGCTTCCATGGCGTTCACACCTTCCCCAGGTCTGGTCGGATACAACAACCTGTGCAGTTCAAGGTACGTCCCGCGACGGTGTGCTGCGTCGCCTGGCTCGCCGTCGCGTCCTTCGCCTGGAGCTGATCGGCTCCGCTGCCTACAGGTGCTGGGTCCCTTTCCACCTCCGAACGGGCGCAGGGCCGCCTTTCCCCGTGGGGGAAAGGCGGCCCTGCGGTTGTGACCGGCGACGCTGCGGGTGTTGCCGTGGTGATGGACGTACGGGTGGGGGAGCGGGGAACTGAGTCCGCCGTATCCGACCGAGTCCGCGAGGAGGGGACAAGGGGCGGACAGGATCGGGTCGGATCAGGACGGGAAGTCGTTCGGGTTGACGCCGGTCGTCCTGGCGTTGCCACCCCTGACCGGGTTGAGGGTGAGGGTCCAGATGGTCGAGCTGGTCGTGGTCGTGGTGAACCTCAGCCGGTCGGTGAAGCGCTGGTAGGAGGGGGACTGGGCGAACCTGCCCCGGGAGGTGTTGAACCGGTGGCCGGAGGTGAAGAAGATGGTGTAGTTGCCGTCCCGCACACCGGTGGCGGTGGCGGTGGACCGGGCGCGGACGTAGACGCTGATCGCCTTGGACCTGCCGCGGACCAGCGTGACGACGGCGTCCCTGCCGGTGCCGTTCTTCACCTTCAGCTTGCCCCGGCCGCCGCTGATGCGGTTGTAGAGGATCTTGCCGTTACCGGGTCGTGCGGCGGCCTCGGTGGAGGAGACGGCGACGGTCTCCTGGGCTGAGGCGGTGGCGGGGGCGGCGAGGGAGCCGGTCAGCAGGACGGACGCGAGGATCGCTCCCGCGAGGGGACGTAGACGAATCATTGCGCAAATATGGCCAATCCCCGGTGGCCGGTCAACGCGAATTCGTGCTGGTGAGGCCTTTCGGGCGTTTTGTATAGGTATTGAACCCTGCGATGATCACCCGCGTGGGGCTCGGGCTCCGGACGTCTCTCGGCGATTCGGGAAGTGAAACATCGGACCGTTCCAGATCGGCGTTTCGTTCCCCGCCCTCTCATCGCACTCTGTCGGTTGTTGCATCACATAAAGCCACTCTTAAGGCATATTTTTGCGAAAATAAGTAGAAACATTGCAGACATCTGCCTGTCATCCTATGGTGTTCGCAGCGCCGTTCGCCGATCTCCGTCGGTGACGGCGGCAGTCTCTCCGCCCCCCACCGGCCGGATCGCGGCGACCGCATGTCACGTCGACCGCGGCGATCCGGCCTCGCGTGACGAAGGGTCAGCCGATGAAGACATCCGATCAATCTGTCAGCCGCTTACGCCATACCGGGCGACGCGCCCAGATCGTCCTCGCGCTGCTGCTGGCCACCCTGTGCTGGGCCGGAGCCCAGACACCGCTCCCGGCACGCGGCGCGGCCGTGCCCGAGCAGTCCTCCAACGTCCATCTCTTCTACTACTCCTGGTACGGCAACCCCCAGACGAGCGGGGAGTGGCGGCACTGGCAGCAGGGCGGACGCACCCCGCCCAACGACGTGGGCGCCGACCTGTACCCCAGCCTGGGCGCCTACGACTCCGGCGACTACGCGGGCGCCGTCACCAGGCACATGCAGTGGATCAAGCAGGCCGGGGTCGGCGTCATCGTCTACAGCTGGTGGGGTCGCGACAGCTTCGAGGACAGGCTCACCCGGGGCGTGATGGACGCCGCCGCGCGGTACGGCGTCAAGGTCGCCTGGCACCTGGAGCCGTACGAGGGGCGCACGGCGGCCTCCACCGTCGAGGACATCCGCTACATCAACACCCGCTACGGCTCCCACCCGGCCTTCTACCGTGACGCCGAGCACGGCGATCGGGCGGCGTTCTACGTCTTCGAGAGCCTGAGGATCACCGACTGGGCCGCGCTCGACCAGGTCACCGCGGGCAACATCGTGCTCGCCCAGACCACCGACACGTCGAAGATCGCGCACTTCTCCGGTATGTACACCTACGACGGGATCGCCGGTGCCACCGCGCCCGGTTGGGCCAACGCGAGCGCGTACGCCAAGCGGAACAACCTCATCTGGGCGCCCTCGGTGGCTCCCGGCTACATCGACGACCGCGCGGTGCCGGGCAACACCACCCCGACCCTGGGCCGCGCCAACGGTGCCACCTACGACCTGGAGTGGTCCAACGCCCTCGACCCGGCCAAGGGCGGCCTGCCGACCTGGGTCTCCATCACCTCGTTCAACGAGTGGCACGAGGGCAGCTCCATCGAGCCCGCGGACTCCACCCCGCCGGGCGGGTTCGGCTACCAGACCTTCGACGGCGCCTATGGCAGGACGGGGACCGCGGCGGAGACCGCCTACCTGGACCGGACGAAGTACTGGGCGACGGAGTTCGAGACCCGCAGGACCGGCGGCACGCGAGACACCCAGCCCCCGACCGCGCCGGGTGCCGCGCGCGCCGTCCCGGCCTCCGGCACGAGCATCACGGTGGGCTGGACCGCGGCCACCGACAACGTCGGGGTGACCGGCTACGACGTCTACCGCGAGGCGGGCGCCACCGACGTCAAGGTGGGCAGCACCACGGGAACGTCGTTCACCGTCACCGGTCTCACGCCGTCGACCTCCTACAGCTTCTACGTGGTCGCCAGGGACGCCGCGCAGAACACCTCGCCGCCCTCCGGCACGGTGACCGCGACGACCGGGCCCCCACCCGGATGCTCTCCCGGTACCGGAGACCTGGCCAGGAACAAGGTGGTCAGCGCGAGCAGCGTCACCCAGAACTACGTGGCGGCCAACGCGGTCGACGGCGACGCGAACACCTACTGGGAGAGCGCCAACCACACCTTCCCTCAGTCGATCACCGTTGACCTCTGCGCCCAGGTCTCCGTCGGGCGCCTGGTGCTGAGGTTGCCGCCGTCCGCGGCCTGGGGCACGCGCACCCAGACACTGTCGGTGCAGGCCTCGTCCGGCGGCGACTTCGAGACGGTGGTGCCGTCGCGGGGCCACGTCTTCGACCCGGCTACCGGCAACACCGTGACCATCACCTTCCCGGCGACGGCGAAAAGGTACGTACGGCTGAACATCACGGGCAACACCGGCTGGCCCGCCGGGCAGCTCTCCGCCTTCGAGGTCTATTCCTCCTAGTGGCCCACCGTGCGCGTTCGATGATCGAGAACGCGTGAGGCCGGTCGGGACGACGGTTCGTCCCGACCGGCCTCACGGATACGAGCGGATACGAGCTGGTGAGCGTATGCCGGACGTGCCCGGCAGGAGCGGCATCGCAGGCACGGGCCTATCGGACGGGGGGGGGGGGGGGGGGGGGCCGGGGGGGCCCCCCCCCCCCCCCCCCCCCGCCCCCTAGCCCCCGCGC
>NZ_JBEZEZ010000015.1:125680-217131 GCF_040649155.1 Streptosporangium sp. NPDC049046
ATCCGTGTCTACCGGTGGTGTGCCGCTTCGGGCCGCGCGCCCGCCCGGGCCCGTACCGGCCCCCCGGTCCTTCGGGCGGGGGGGCGGGGAGCGGCACACGCGGGTGCCGCTCCCGACGCCCGAGCGTGTCTCGTCAGGCCGCGTCGAGGCGGGCCAGCTCCTCGGCGGACAGTTTCACGTCGGCCGCACCGACCGAGTCGCGGATGGTCTCCGGACGAGAGGAACCCGGTATCGGGATCACCACCGGCGCCTTGGCGAGCATCCACGCCAGGCACACCCGCTGCGGGCTCACCCCGTGCGCCCGCGCGACGTCCGCGAACACGGCGAACCGCGAGCCCAGCTCGCCGGCCTGCGAGATCCCGCCCAGCGGGCTCCACGGCAGGAACGCGATGCCCAGCTCCGCGCACAGCTCCAGCTCGGGCTCGCTGGAGCGGAACGACGGCGAGAACTGGTTCTGCACGCTCACCAGCCGCCCGCCGAGGATCTCGTTGGCGAGCCGGATCTGGTCCGGGTCGGCGTTCGAGACGCCCGCGAAGCGGATCTTGCCCGCGTCCAGCAGGTCGCGGATCGCCCCGACCGACTCCGCGTACGGAACCTTCGGGTCGGGGCGGTGGAACTGGTAGAGCCCGATGGCCTCGACGCCGAGACGCGCGAGCGACGCGTCGCAGGCCTTCTTCAGGTGGTCGGGCGAGCCGTTCAGGGTCCACGAGCCGTCACCGGGGCGCGCATGGCCGCCCTTGGTGGCGATCAGCACGTCGGACGTGTCGCCCCCGTAACCGGCGACCGCGCGGGCGATCAGGGACTCGTTGTGGCCGACCTCGTCCGCGCCCAGGTGATAGGCGTCCGCGGTGTCGATCAGCGTCACGCCCGCCTCCAGCGCGGCGTGGATCGTCGCGATCGAACGCTGCTCGTCGGGGCGCCCTTCGATCGACATCGGCATTCCGCCGAGACCGATCTCACTGACCTGGACATCGCCGATGCGGCGTGTCTGCATGGGAGCTCCTTCTTGAAAATCGGTTGGTACCTCTCCACCCTGCCCCGATTAAGCCATCCGATGAGAGTTACCGACGGTGAGGTGATGGCGAGGCGGTGAGAAATAAGGAATGGACGGGATGACGCTCGGGCTTGTAACTTACGGCTGACCGTGACACCACCTGAGGAGGTGAGCCCCATGAACGCTGTATCGACGTGGGTGCTCCCCCTTCCCGTCACGGCCGGGCGATCGAGGTAGGTGTCGCCGGGAGCGCCGCTTGGACAAGGCACTCCCGAAAGGCAATACCTATGCATTCTCAGCAGGTCACCGCCGAGCCGCAGCCGAACGACGGTGCCGAGCGTGACTCCGCGGCGGGCGACGTTCCCGGAGTTCTCCGGTCGCCGGCCCCCGGCACCGATCGCGCGTCCCACGCCTTCGATGTGATCATTGCCGGGTGCGGGCCGACCGGTGCGATGCTCGCCGCCGAACTGCGACTGCACGATGTGCGAGTACTCGTCCTGGAGAAGGAGATCGAGCCCACGTCGTTCGTCCGCATAGTCGGTCTGCATGTTCGCAGCCTCGAGCTGATGGCGATGCGCGGACTGCTGGAGCGCATGCTCCAGCACGGAAGACGACGTCCGGCCGGCGGTTTCTTCGCCGCCATCCCCAAACCCGCGCCCAAGGGCCTGGATTCCGCGTACGCCTACCTGCTGGGCATCCCACAGCCGGTCATCGAGCGCCTGCTCGCAGAGCACGCGATCGAACTGGGCGCGCAGGTCCGGCGCGGGTGCGCGGTCGCCGGTTTCGAGCAGGACGACGAGGGGGTGACCGTCGAGCTGGCCGACGGCACGCGGCTGCGTTCGCGCTACCTCGTCGGCTGTGACGGCGGGCGCAGCACGGTGCGCAAGCTGCTCGGTGTCGGCTTCCCCGGCGAGCCCTCGCGGACCGAGACCCTGATGGGCGAGCTGGCAGTGGGCATGCCGCAGGAGGAGGTCGCCGCCAGGATGGCCGAGGTCCGCGAGACCCATCGGCCATTCTGGCTCCGGCCCTTCGGCGAAGGGATCTACAGTGTCGTGGTCCCCGCGCCGGGAGTCGGCGACCGCGCGCAACCGCCCACCCTTGAGGATTTCAAACAGGGGTTGCGCGCCATCGCCGGAACCGATTTCGGCGTGCACTCCCCGCGCTGGATGTCCCGCTTCGGAGACGCCACCCGGCTGGCCGAACGATATCGGGTCGGGCGGGTGCTGCTGGCCGGCGACGCGGCGCACATCCATCCCCCCATCGGCGGGCAGGGCCTCAACCTGGGCGTTCAGGACGCGTTCAACCTCGGCTGGAAACTGGCCGCACAGATCCGCGGGTGGGCCCCGGAGGCGCTGCTGGACAGCTACCAGGCCGAACGTCGTCCGGTCGCCGAGGACGTGCTGGACAACACCCGTGCCCAGACGGAACTGTTGTCCGCCGAACCGGGCCCGCAGGCCGTGCGCAGGCTGCTCACCGAACTGATGGACTTCGACGAGGTGAACCGCCACCTGACCGAAAAGATCACCGCGACCGGCATCCGCTACGACTTCGGCGAAGGCCCCGACCTGCTCGGCCGCCGCATGCACGACCTCGACGTGAAACAGGGCCACCTCTACGGTCTGCTGCATCGTGGCCGTGGCCTGCTGCTGGACCGTACCGAACGCCTCACCGTCGGCGGCTGGTCGGACCGGGTCGATCACCTCGCGGACCCCACCGCGGAACTGGACGTCCCGTGCGTCCTGCTGCGTCCCGACGGCCACGTCGCCTGGATCGGCGACGACCAGCAGGACCTGGACGACCACCTCTCCCGCTGGTTCGGCAGGCCCGCCGACTGAATCTAGCCCGAGCGGCGGAAAAGACCCGCGAGGAGTGCTCGCGCCGATGCTCACCCCCGTACGGGGGTGAGCATCGCGTCAGGGGTCGGAGTGGGAGGGCATCAGGACGGCGGCGCCCTCGACGCGATCCCCGGCCAGGTCCGCCAGAGCCCGGTCGGCCTCGGCCAGCCGATAGGGCACCGTCGTCACCCGGGGTGGGTGGAGCGTCGCCAGTTCCAGATAGGCGCGGCCGTCGGCGCGGGTGTTGGCGGTGACGCTGCGCAGCGTGCGCTCCTGGAACAGGTGCCGCTGATAGGTCAGGGGCGGGATGTCGCTGAGATGGATGCCCGCGACCGCCAGGGTTCCGCCCCGCTCCAGGGCGGCCAGCGCGACCGGCACCAGTTCGCCCGCCGGGGCGAACAGGATCGCCGAGTCCAGCGGTTCCGGCGGGGCGTCCGCGGCGCCGCCCGCCGAGGCCGCGCCCAGGGCGACGGCCAACTCCCTGGCCTTGGCCGAGCGGGTCAGCACGTGCACGGTCGCCCCCTGGGCGAGGGCGAGCTGCGCGGTCAGGTGCGCCGAGGCGCCGAAGCCGTAGATGCCCAGCCGTCCGCCGGGTGGCAGGTCGCTGCGGAGCAGGGCCCGGTAGCCGATGATCCCCGCGCACAGCAGCGGCGCGAGCTTCTCCGCGGGGACGTCGCCGGGGAGCGGGTAGGCGAAGTCCTCGGGAACGGTCAGGTATTCGGCGTAGCCGCCGTCGGCGTCCCAGCCGGTGTAGGTCGAACCGGGACAGAGGTTCTCCGCACCCCGCAGGCAGTAGCGGCAGTGCCCGCAGGTCGAGCGGAGCCAGGCCACCCCCACCCGGGTGCCCGGCGCGAGCCGCACGGCGTCGGGGGCGGCGGACACCACCCGCCCCACGACCTCGTGGCCTGGCGTGGTCCTCGGGCGTCGCGGCCGGAGATCGCCCTCGGCGAGGTGCAGGTCGGTGCGGCAGACCGCGCATGCCTCGACGCGGACCAGCACCTCACCGGGTCCGGGGGAGGGGACGGGGACGCGCACCGGCCGCAGGGGACGCGAGGAGATCGGCCCCGGGTGGGTGACGACCCAGGCGTCCATCTCCGAGGGGATCACGGGCGGCCGGTAAGCCGAAGGGCCGGACCCGGCGGGGATCACGGGCGGCTCCTGAGCCGGCGGGGCCGGCTCGGCGGGAGTCACGGGCGGTTCCTGGGACGGCGGGGCCGGCTCGGCGGGGGTCACGGGTCGCGCCGCCGGATGCGACGGCCGGTGACCTCGGTGGCGGCGATCCTCACGTACGGCTCCCGCTCGCCCCCCGTCCACGGCCGGACGCCCAGCGCCGCCAGGGCGGCGCGGTCCTCCTCCGAGGAGACGTGGTGGATCCCGCCGCGCACCAGCACGCTCCAGCCCTCGCGGCCGGCGTCGTCGATCCGGTCGACCTCGAAGGCGACCTTGGACTCGACCCCCTGGGCCCCGGTGCGCAGGGCGTCGTCGAGCGGGCCGCCGAAAGCGGTGCGGAAGATCACCGAGCTGCCGTGCAGGGCGTAGTCGACCGGCAGGATCACCGGCCCGCCGATCTCCTCGAAGGCGATACGCCCCACTCCGCCGGGGGTGATGAGCCGCAGGCACTCGTCCCTGTCCAGGGTTTCCAGCCTGTCCCGGGTGAGGCCGAGATCCTCGCGTCGCCTGGCGATCCGGCGGGCGAGGTCGCCCGGGGCCGATACGCGTCCAGTCATGGGATTCTCCCGCTGAGAAGATCGATGTCGCTGCGAGTCCGGGGCTCCTCCGGCTCCGCGCTCCCCGATCGGCATCACCTGAGGCCTCCCCTTCCCGGCGCGCCGCTAATCGGGGGTGAGGGTGCCGGTGGAGACTCATGACGCGATGCCGACCGGCGCCTCACTGTTAACCGGTGGAGAAGTTGGTGTGACCACGGTCATCGCGTTTTGTTCCGGATGAAACGGGTCGGCAATTTCCAGCGGTTGAACTGTCGTCAGCGGTAAAGGCGCACCGATTCGGATAAGGCCGCTTTCCCCTGTGGAGACTCGTATGCCTGAGATGTATTTCCAGGTCAGATGGCCCGATGGTTCACAACAACGCTGTTATTCCCCATCGCTCATCATTGAGGACTTTCTTCATCCCGAACAATCGTACCCAATCGCCGAATTCGTCTCGCTGAGCGGCAGGGCGCTGGAGGCGGCCGGTGAGCGCGTACGCGAGAGGTACGGGTTCGGGTGCGCGGCCGCGGCGAGGCAGGTCGCCGAGATCGAGAGGAAGGCGGCCGGTTTCGCCGGTGCCGGCATGGTGACGGTCGAGAGGTTCGAGCGGTGAACGGCCGTCACCACGAGGTGGTCGTCGTCGGCGCGGGCCAGGCGGGCCTGTCGATGAGCCACTGCCTGCGCAGGGACGGCGTCGACCACCTGGTGCTGGAGCGTCACCGCGTGGGCCACGAGTGGCGCGCACGGCGCTGGGACTCCTTCTGCCTCGTCACGCCCAACTGGCAGTGCCGCCTGCCGGGGTTCCCCTACCCGGGCGACGACCACGACGGGTTCATGCTCCGCGACCAGATCGTCGGCTACCTGGAGGACTACGCGGCCTCCTTCTCCCCACCGGTGCTGGAGGGGGTGAACGTCACCCGGCTCCTTCCCGACGGGCGGGGGTTTCGGGTGGAGACCGACCGGGGCACGGTCACCGCGGGCCAGGTCGTGGTCGCCACCGGCCCCTACCAGGTCCCGGTGATCCCCCGGGTGGCCGAGCGGTTCCCCGCGCACGTGACGCAGATCCACTCCGCCGACTACCGCAATCCCGAGTTGCTGCCTCCGGGTGAGGTGCTGGTCGTCGGTACCGGCCAGTCGGGGTGCCAGATCGCCGAGGACCTGCACCTGGCCGGGCGGCGCGTGCACCTGTCGGTCGGCGGCGCGCCCCGGGTCGCCCGCTTCTACCGGGGCAGGGACGTGGTGGCCTGGCTGGATCTGATGGGCTACTACGACCGGCCCATCGACTCCTTCGACGACCACGACGCCGTCCGGGCCCGCGCCAACCACTACGTGACCGGCCGCGACGGCGGGCGCGACATCGACCTGCGGGCCTTCGCCCTGGAGGGGATGAGCCTGTACGGCAGGCTGACCACGGTCGAGAACGACACGGCGACCGGCGCGGGAACGGCCGAAGCCGCGGAGGAGAGGACCGGCGGCAGGGCGCGGTTCGCCCCCGACCTACGGCGCAACCTCGACCATGCCGACGCGGTCTGCGAGAGCGTCAAGGACTCCATCGACGCCTTCATCGCCGCGCACGGCATCTCCGCCCCCGGCGAGAGGCGTTACACCCCGCCCTGGCAGCCCGCCTCCGAGCCCGACTCCCTGGACCTGGGGCGGATCACCTCGGTCGTCTGGTGCACCGGCTTCCGCCGCGACCACGGCTGGATCAGGGTGCCGGTCTTCGACGGCACCGGCTACCCCACCCACGAGCGCGGCGTCACCCGGGTCCCCGGTCTGTACTTCCTCGGGCTGCCCTGGCAGCACACCTGGGGCTCGGGCCGTTTCTCCGGGGTGGCGGCCGACGCCGAGCACCTGGCCGGGCACATCGCCGCCGCCGGCAGGCCGGTACCCGCCCCGCGCGCCGCGGAACCGGCGTCGCTCGGCTACTTCGTCCACCCCGAGCTGCTGGGAACCTGACATGGTCTTCGACGCCCACCGCCACCTCGGGATGCTGCCCGCCCACCCGTTCTACGGGGGGCCGCCGGTCAACCCCGACACGACCGCCCGCGCGACCGTCGCGCAACTGCTGGCCGACCTGGACGCCGAGGGCACCGAACGCGCCCTGGTGATGCCCAACTACGGGGTGCCCGATCCGGGGATCGCGTTCGCCTTCAACGAGCTCTGCCTGGAGGCGGCGGGCCGCGACGACCGGATCCGCTGCGGCCTGTGGGTCTCGCCGCGCCCCGAGGACGAGCGTCGCACGGCCGAGGCGCTGGCGCTGGCCGCCGAGAGCGGCGTGCGCGCGCTGAAGCTCAGCTTCCTGCTGGGCGGGCGCCCCACCGACCCGGCCTGCAGACCCGCGCTCGACCGCGTCTTCGCCACCGCCCGGCTGCACGGGCTGGTGGTGCACGTGCACACCTCACCGGGTGCCGCCTCCGACATCGACGAGGTGGGCCACCTGGTCGAGTGGTACGGCGACGAGGTCGCCATCCACCTGGTGCACTTCGGCGGCGGCATGAGCGGCCACATCAAGCTCGCCGGTTCGCGGTTCTTCGACTGGATCGCCGCCGGCAAGCGCGTCTACACCGACCTCTCCTGGGCGATCGGGTTCACACCCCGATGGCTGGCCCAGGAGATCGACCGGCGCGGCATCGGCCACGACCGGGTGCTGTTCGCCAGCGACGAACCGTGGGGCGACTACGCGGGCGAGCGCGCCCGCCTCGCCGCCGCCGCCGGCGACGGCGAACTGGCCCGCCTGGCCTTCCACGACACCTTCGAGAAACTGTACGGCTGACAAGGAGAGACCCATGACCGAACTGACCGACCTCGAGAAGCAGAGCCTCACCGAGATCCCGCACCCCTCCCTGCCGGAGGGCTCCAGCCTCTACGGCGGCACCAAGGTCTTCCCCGACTACCAGGCGGAGAACGGCGAGTCGTACTTCACGCTCGTGCACGGCATCGCCCACGAGTCGTCGGTGAGCTTCGTGGCGATCCTGCAGGCGACCAGGGCGCTGCGCAAGGGCTTCGAGTCCGCGATCTACTTCTACGGACCGGGCTCGCTGAACTGCCTGGCCACCCGGGGCTTCCCGACCACGGGCAACTCCGCCTTCCCCGGTGAGCACAACATCAACAACTCGCTCAAGACGTTCATCGAGGAGGGCGGCAAGGTCTACTGCTGCCGGTTCGGCCTGTCGCTGCACGGCGCCCGCGAGGAGGACCTCATCGAGGGCGTCATCCCCACGCACCCGCTGGACGTGCAGGACGCGCTGATCCACTACGGCCGCAAGGGCGCGATCATCAACTCGACCTACATGTTCTGAGGGGGCAGCGGTGAGTGTCGGCACGAGAGTCGACGTGGCCATCATGGGCGTCCGGGTGGACGCCCCGGTGCGCCGCGCGGGCGGTGCGGGACCCAGCGACGACGGACACCTGGTCCTCGACGGGGCCAACGCCGCGATCCCGCTCAACCCGGCCAGTCCGTACGCCGTCAGGGACGGCAGGCTGTGGCTGGGCGAGACCGATCTGGGCGCCTCCGTCCGCGCGGTCGGCCGTCCTCGCTTCTACGACCTGGTGACCGCAGACGGCGTCCCGTACGAGAGGATCGCCCGGCTGCACGGCGCCGACGTGCTCGCCACCACCGTGGTGCAGACCTGCGTCCGCTACGGCGAGGCGGAGCGGTGCCGGTTCTGCGCGATCGAGGAGTCCCTGCGTTCGGGCGCCACCGTCGCCGCCAAGACCCCGGCGCAGCTCGCCGAGGTCGCCGAGGCGGCGGTGCGCCTGGACGGGGTGCGGCAGATGGTGATGACCACCGGCACCACCGGCGGCCCCGACCGGGGAGCGCGCGTCCTGGCCCGTTCGGTACGGGCCGTGCTGGAGGCCGTACCCGGCCTGCCGATCCAGGTGCAGTGCGAGCCGCCGGCCGATCTGGCCTGGATCGGCGAGCTCAGGCGGGCGGGCGCGTCCGCGATCGGCATCCACGTGGAGTCCCTCGACGAGGAGGTGCGCCGCCGCTGGATGCCCGGTAAGTCCGAGGTGCCGATGTCGGCCTACGAGGAGGCGTGGGACGAGGCCGTACGCGTCTTCGGCCGCAACCGCGTCTCCACCTATCTGCTGGTCGGTCTCGGCGAGGATCCCGACGAGCTGGTGGCAGGGGCCGCGCGGCTCGTCGAGCGCGGCGTGTACCCGTTCGTCGTGCCGTTCCGCCCGATGCGCGACACCCTCGCGGGCCGTGAGGGGGTGCCTGGCCCCGACCCGGCCGTGGTCGGCAGGGTGACCGAGAGCGTCGCCGCGCTGCTGCGGGAGGCGGGCATGTCGGGCGCCGACCAGCGGGCGGGCTGCGCCGCGTGCGGCGCGTGCAGCGCGCTCCAGGCCGCGGGCGGGTGAGGCGCCCGTGAGCCTCGTCTCCGATCTCGCGGTCGCCCCCGTCCTGAGCGGCGGTTCGGGGCCGGGCGGCCGTACCGCTCCCGGCCGCGGATCGCGGCTTTCCGAGCCGGTCTGCGACGTGCTGCTCGGCAGCCGCGCGCCCTCCTTCATCGTGGAGGAGGCGGACGCGGCCGGGCTGGCCGCCTACCGGGCGCTGCGGCACCGGGTGTTCGTGACCGAGCAGCACGTGTTCAGCGGCCACGACCTGGACGACCGCGACGACGACCCGCGCACCGTCGTCCTGGTCGCCAGGGACGGGAGCGGCGCCGTGGTCGGCGGCGTCCGGCTCGGGCCGGCCACCGGCGGCCCCGACATCGGGTGGTGGAGCGGCGGGCGGCTCGCCGTCGATCCGGCCGAGCGCAACGGCGCGGGCATCGGCCCCGCGCTGGTGCGCGCCGCGTGTGCGCGGGCCGAGGCGGCCGGGGCGCTGCGCTTCGAGGCCACCGTACGCGCCGGCGCCGAGCGCATGTTCACCCGCCTCGGCTGGCGGCGGGTACGTCCCCTCGCCGTCGCGGGCCTGCCGCACGTGCTGATGCGCTGGCCCGTCGGCAGGATCGCCGCGCTGGTCGCGGCCACCAAGAGCGACCTCGGGACGCTGCTGGCCGGGCTCGCGCCCGGAGGCCCCGGCTTCGTCGGCGACGACGGCGCCCCGGTGCCGGGCAGCGACCTGGTGGCGGCCTGCGACGCGATCCTGCCGTCCATGGTGGAGCGCGACCCGGAGTGGGCGGGCTGGTGTTCGGTGCTGGTCAACCTCAACGACCTGGCGGCGATGGGCGCGCAGCCGGTCGGGCTGCTGGACGCGGTCGGCGCGCGAGACGCCTCGGCGGTGGCGAGGGTCCTGGCGGGCCTGCGCCGCGCCGCCGACGCGTACGAGGTGCCGGTGCTCGGCGGTCACACCCAGCTCGGCGTGCCGGCGGCGCTCTCGGTCACCGCGCTGGGCCGCGCCAGGGAACCGGTTCCCGGCGGCGGGGCGCGGCCGGGACACCGGGTGTGGCTCACCGCGGACCTGGGCGGCGGGTGGCGGCCCGGCTACACGGGCCGCCAGTGGGACTCCACCACGCACCGCCGCACCCCGCAGCTGCGGGCCATGCTGGGAGCCGTCGCCGCCGCCCGCCCGGCCGCCGCCAAGGACGTGTCCATGGCGGGAGTCGCCGGCACCCTCGGCATGCTCGCCGAGGCCTCGGGCTGCGGCGCCGTCCTCGACGTCGCCGCCGTGCCCAGGCCCGGCGCGGTCAGCATGGGCGACTGGCTGACCTGCTTTCCCGGCTTCGCGATGCTCACCGCCGAGCGTCCAGGACGTCCCGGCCTCGACGCCGGTCCCGCCTCCGGTGCCGTGTGCGGCGAGTTCGTTCCCGGCGGGGGAGTACGGCTGCGCTGGCCGGACGGGGAGCTGATCGAAGTGATCACCGGCCCGGTGACCGGGCTGGGTACGGCCGCAGAACCCGCGGGATACGCAGAACCCGCAGAACCCGCAGAACTCCGTGAAGGAGAAACGTGAAGCTACGCATGGGCGCCGTCGCGGCGCCGTTCGACCGCGACCTGGAGGGCGACTTCGCCCGCATCGAGCAACTGATCACCGCCGCGCGGGCCGAGGGGATCGGGCTGCTCGCCCTGCCGGAGGCCTGCCTGGGCGGCTACCTGCTCAGCATGGACGGCGACCCTCGGGACGTGCCGCCGGCCCTGGACCCCGCAGGACCCGAGATCCGCAGGCTCGCCGCGCTCGCGGGCGACATGGTCGTCTGTGCGGGCTACTGCGAGGCCGACGGCCCTCTCAGGTACAACAGCGTGGTCTGCGTCAACGGCGACGGGGTGCTCGGCCATCACCGCAAGGTCCACCAGCCGCTCAGCGAGGACGCGCTGTTCGCGGCCGGTGACTCCTTCTCCGCCTTCGACACCCCGATCGGCCGTCTCGGCATGATGATCTGCTACGACAAGGCGTTCCCCGAGTCGGCGCGGGCGCTGGCCCTGGACGGTGCCGAGATCGTGGTGTGCGCGTCGGCCTGGCCGGCCAGCAGGACCGACCCCGCGCCCGACCTCGCCGACGACCGCTGGACCCGCAGGTTCGACCTCTTCGACCAGGCCAGAGCCCTGGAGAACCAGGTGGTGTGGCTGTCGGCCAACCAGTCGGGGGTCTTCGGCGCCCTCAGGTTCGTCGGCAGCGCCAAGGTCGTCGGCCCCGGAGGGGAGATCCTGGCCCGTACCGGCGTGCCGGGCGGTGTCGCGGTCGCCGAACTGGACGTGCGGGCGGCGCTGGAGACCGCCCGCCGCTCCATGGGCCACCTGCGCGACCGCCGTCCGGACGCCTACCGCCCCGCGCTCGCCGTGGGAGGATCCTGAACCGTGATCCGCATAGCCGCGGCCTCCGCGCACTTCGGCCGGGACCTGGAGTTCGATCTGCGGCGCATCGCGAAGCTCATCGACGACGCGCGCAGGGCGGGGGCGAGGCTGCTGGTGCTGCCCGACGCCGCGCTGGGCGGCTACCTCGCCGACCTGCGCCACCCCGACCCCGACGCGTTGCCCCCCGCGCTCGACCCCGACGACCCGTTGATCAAGCGGGTGGGCGAGCTGGCCGCCGAGATGGTGGTGTGCGTCGGCTACTGCGAGGCCGACGGCACCCGCAGGTACAACAGCGCCGCGTGCGTCAGTGGGGACGGCGTGCTGGGACGCCACCGCAAGGTGCACCTGCCCGCCGGGGAGATCGCGGCGTACGCGCCCGGCGAGCGTTTCGACGCCTTCGACACCCCGGTCGGCCGGGTGGGCATGCTCATCGACTACGACAAGACCTTCCCCGAGTCGGCGCGGAGTCTCGCCCTGGACGGGGCGCAGATCGTCGCCTGCCTGTCGGCCTGGCCGACCAGCATCACCAACCGGGCGCCCCGGATGGCCCAGGACCGCCAGTCGCGCCTCTTCGACCTCTACGACTGCGCCCGCGCCGCCGAGAACCAGGTCATCCTGGCCTCGTCGAACCAGACCGGCGCGATGGGCGGCATGCGCTTCCTCGGCCAGGCCAAGGTGGTCGGTCCCGGGGGTGACATCCTCGCCCGCACCTGGTCCAAGGCGGGCCTGGCGGTCGCCGAGGTGGACGTCGCCGCCGAGATCGCCACCGCGCGGCGGGTGCTGAGCCACCTCGACGAGCGCAGGCCCGGCAGCTACCGGGGAGCCTTGTGAGCGGCACGCGCACGCCGGGCACCGACATCACCGACATCACCGCCACCACCGGGAGCAGCGCGAACCCGGCCGAGGCAGTGGGGTCGGCGGGGTCGGCGAACGCCGTGGCGTCGCCTTCCGTGCTGAGGATCGCGTTGCTGACGTACTCCACCAAGCCGCGCGGCGGAGTCGTGCACACCCTCAACCTCGCCGAGGCGCTCGCGGAGGCGGGTCAGGACGTGACGGTGTGGACGCTCGGCCGCGGCGGCGACGCGGGGTTCTTCCGGCCTGTGGCGCCCGCGGTGCGGTCGGTGGTGGTGCCTTTCCCCGAGGTGGTGGACGAGACGGTGGGGGAGCGGGTGCTGCGCTCGATCTCCGCGCTGCGCGAGGCGTTCACCCCCGGCGGCTACGACATCGTGCACGCGCAGGACTGCATCAGCGCCAACGCGGTCGAACGATGCGTGCGGACCGTTCACCACCTGGACCATTTCACCACCCCCGAGCTGGCCGCCTGCCACGAGCGCGCCATCGTCGAACCCCGCGCGCACGTCTGCGTCTCGCGCGCCGTCGCCGCCGAGCTCGCCGCCGGATGGGGAATCACCGCGACGGTCATCCCCAACGGCGTCGAGGCGGACCGGTTCGCCGAGGCCACCGCGCGCGGCGACGGACACTGGCGGGACCGGCTGGGACGCTACGTGCTCACGGTCGGCGGCATCGAGCCGCGCAAGGGCTCGCTGGACCTGCTGGAGGCGTACGCGTCGCTGGCCGCGGGAGACCCCGGCCTGAAACTGGTGATCGCCGGGGGCGAGACCCTGTTCGACTATCGCGACTACCGGGTCCGGTGGGCCGAGCGCGCCGCGGCCCTCGGCGTGGAGCCGGTCGTCCTGGGGCCCGTCGGTCACGAGGAGCTGCCGTCGCTGGTCGCCTCCGCGGCCGTCTTCGCCTTCCCCTCGCTCAAGGAGGGCTTCGGCCTGGCGGCGATGGAGGCGCTGGCGGCGGGCGTGCCACTCGTCACCCGGGACCTGCCGGTCCTGCGCGAGGTATTCGGGAGTGCCGCGCGCTTCGCCGCCGACCCCGCGGGCTTCGCCGACCAGATCGGCGCGGCGTTGGCCGGAGACGACCCCGCGCGCCTGGCCGCGGGCCGCCTGCTCGCCGCCCGGCACACCTGGCGCTCGGCCGCCGAGCGGCACATCGCCCTGTACAAGGCCCTGCGCGAACCCGCCGGTTCGCGCGGCGGCGACGGACCGGGGTGAGATCGAGGTCGAAGGTGTGGCCGACATCGGCTCGCGAGGGAGGCATGGACGGCGAAGTCGGACGGGAGCGGTCGGACGTCAGCTCGCGCGAGGGGTGGGGGGCCAGTCCGGGTAGAGGACGGCGTTGATGCCGAGCGCCGCCGCGGCGTTGACGTTGACGGCGCGGTCGTCGATGAAGGTGACGTCGCCGGGGGCGGCGCCGAGGTGGCGCAGGACCTCACCGAAGATGGCGGGGTCCGGTTTGGACAGCGACAGGCGGCAGCTGTAGAAGCGATGGGTGAACGCCGCGGCCCAGGGGGCGTCGTCGATCGCGGCCGCCAGCGGCTCGGGGGCGTTGGACAGCAGGGCGAGTCCGTGGTGTCCCGCGAGCTCCTCGATGGCGCGCAGGCTCTCCGGGTTGAGGTGCAGCCAGCTCTCGACGTCGGCCGCGTCGAGCTTGGCGACGAGCGGATCGTCCTCGGTGAGCGTCCTGCCGGCGACCCCGCTCCAGTACGAGTGGGAGGCCTGACCGCGATCGAAGGCGTCGCGGTGGCGCCAGTAGCGGTCGCGGAAGGTCACCTCGTCCTGGCCGATGAGCTCGGCCATCGCGGCCGTCGCGCCGGGCGGCTGCGAGGTGGAGATGACCTCGCCGTAGTCGAGCAGCATCCACGTGGTCACCAGGTTCTCCTCGTAACGGTCCTGCGCCGGTGGTCTCGGTGTCGGCCTCGATGCGGCGGATGAGCCCCCGCACGTCTCGCGCTCGGCGGGACCGGGATGATCGAATGATCGCACGGGGCCGTTCCGGAACCCTTTCGTGTTCATTCGATCGTACTTCGTGTGCGATTGCAAGGTGTGGATCTCGGCCCGCACCGGCCGACGAACATCGGCGGGGGCGGCGGTCCGGCTTCCCCGCGCCTCAGGTGGTGGCGATCGTCAGGTCCGCGCGGGCACGGACGTCGTCGCGGGCGTGGAAAAGCTCCTCCTGGGCCGCCCAGCGGTCCCAGTGCGGAGCGTAGAGATCGCCGTCGCGCTCCAGCGCGCGGGCCTTGCGTATCTCGTCGGACGCCTCCAGCCACAGCAGGCCGCTCAGGTACGGCGCGGCGGCGAGAGCGCCGGAGCCGGTGCCGTCGAGAACCAGGATCTCGGTGACCGGGACCTCGTGCCACTCGGCGTAGCCGCCGTCCGCCCAGTCGTAGCGCCGCCATCGCGCGGGCCGCTCCAGGCTCAGCGGCCGCAGCACCCACTCGACCAGCGCGCCGGCCCCTCCCCGCAGGCCGTCCCATCCGGGATAGAGGTCGTCCATCCGTACGACGGGTGCGGCCAGCTCCAAGGCCACGGCGGTGGCGAGGGTGGACTTGCCCGACCCCGAACGTCCCTCGACCGCCAGGACGCGGGTACGGCCCGCTCGGGCGGGGCGGGTGCGCAACCAGCGCGAGATCCGCGGCACGTGGCCGTTCACAGCGGAGTCACGGGAGGTGCCGCAGGCCGGTTCGCGCACGGTTTCGCGCACAGGGGGCGAGCGATGGGTGGGATCACGCGCTCCGGCGGGTGCGCCAGCGGGTCAGGATCTCACGGTCGGAGTCGCGCTCCTCGACGTCGCGGCGGCGCTGCTCGTCCTCGTCCTGAGCGAGGGGCAGCCAGTCGGGGTATTCGGGGTCGTCGCGGCCGATGTCACGGGTGCCGTCGACCTTGGTGCCGTTGTCCAGCGTGGTCGTCGCGGGGACGCGGAGGGTGCCCCCCGGCAGCATGGTCACGTTCATCGCGTGGCCTTCCCTTCGTCTCTCCTGACCGCTGTTCGCTCAGCATAGCTCCGGGGGTCGTGGCACGCCCACGGTCAGCCGATGCCGTACTGCCCGGACAGCCGGTGGTACACCTGCTCGGCCTCCGTCTCCTCGCCGATCAGGTGGAGCAGCCGGGTGGCCCTGCGGGTGAGCACGCAGGCGAAGGCCTCGGCGAACAGTTCGGTGACGTCGTCGCGGTAGGGCGGCCGAAGACGGTCACGGGTGCGGGCGTGCAGGCCGGTCCAGAAGGGCGAGTGCGAGGGAAGCCGGTCCATGTGGTCGGTGGCGTGGCCGATCTCGTGCCCGCACACCGACACCGAGGGCGAAGGCGCGCTTCCCACCCCGATCCGCCGCTGCCGGGGATCGTACACACCCGCGCTGCGCTCCCAGTGGCCCGCCTGCAGGGGCAGCGCGACACCGCGCAGCCACTCGAAGCCGGGAAGGTCGGGCACCGACCCGGGACCCACCACGATGCCGCCGCTCAGGTGGGTGGTCAGGCGGGTGGCGAGAGCCTGCGGCACGGCCGCCAGTGTGAGTATCGCGAGGAGCGTTTCCGCCGGTGGGAACGTGCCAGGCTCCCAGGTGCGGGTCAACCGCGCCTCCAGCGGGCCGACGTGCAACCAGCCGGGGCGTCCTCTGCTGTGATCGGCCAACGCAGCCGCTTCTCCTGGATCGGGGGGTGAGCCGCCACGGCTTGCGGCCGGGCCGATCCGGTCCACGGGCCGCGACGGTGATCATGTGAGACTACATCTCCCGCGCCGGGCTCGCATGGGTACGTCCGCCTTCGCGATGCCGAAGCCGGTGAGGACCACTCCC
Source organism: Streptosporangium sp. NPDC049046 (assembly GCF_040649155.1). NCBI lineage: Bacteria > Bacillati > Actinomycetota > Actinomycetes > Streptosporangiales > Streptosporangiaceae > Streptosporangium > Streptosporangium sp. NPDC049046. The sequence continues at coordinate 141,593 of NZ_JBEZEZ010000015.1, forward strand.
GCGCCGGGCTCGCGCGGGCAAGGCTCCATCGGCCCGCCCGCACCTTCGCGGGGAGGGAGCTTGGCTCGGGAACCGCGGGCCGCTCGTACGGAGCGCCTACCGGTGCCGGTGTCCGACCAGGACGGCGTGGTGATCGGCGCCTTCCCCGTCGTCCGGGTCGGCGTGCACGGTGGCGGCACCCAGGTGGGGCAGGTGATGGATGAGCCGGTGCTCGGCTTCCACCGCCACGGTGTGCGCCTGGAGCAGTGACAGGTCCTCACCGACCACGATGTCGACCTCGGCGCGCAGCGTGTGGCCCACCCAGCGCAGCCGCACCGACCCCACTCGCCGCACGCCGCGGGTGGCGGCCAGGATCCGCTCCGCGTGATCGACCAGGGCCGGATCGACCGCGTCCATCAGCCGGTGGTAGATCGCGCGGGCCGCGTCCCTGAGGACGAAGCAGATGGCTACCGTGATCAGCAGGCCGACGATCGGGTCGACGATCGGGTAGCCCAGCGCGGAACCGCCCGCGCCGAGCAGCACGGCCAGCGAGGTGAGGGCGTCGCTGCGGGCGTGCAGTCCGTCGGCGACGAGCGCGGCCGATCCGATCTGGCGCCCGACCCTGATCCGGTAGCGGGCCACCCACTCGTTGCCCGCGAAGCCGATCACCGCCGCCGCGGCGACCCAGCCGAGCGCCCGCACCTCCTGGGGATCCGCCAGGCGCCGCGCGGCCTCGTACCCGGCGAGCGCGGCGGAGGCGGCGATGATCAGAACGATGACGATCCCGGCCAGGTCCTCGGCTCTGCCGTAGCCGTAGGTGAACCTGCGGCTGGCGGCCCGGCGCCCGAGGAAGAAGGCGATCGCGAGGGGGATCGCGGTGAGCGCGTCGGTGACGTTGTGCAGTGTGTCACCGAGGAGGGCGACCGAACCGGAGAAGGCCACGACCACCGCCTGGAGGACGGCGGTCACCATGAGCACGGCGAAGGAGACGGCCAGCACGCGCAACCCGCGACTGCTGGACTCCAGGGCGGAGTCGGTCCTGCCCGCGCTGTCGTGGCTGTGCGGGGTGAGGGCGTGGCCGGCGCGTGAGAGCAGCCTTACGAACCGGCGACCGGCGGGGCCCTGTCGTTCGTGTCCGTGTTCATGGACGGATCCGTGTCCGTGTCCATGCCCATGCCCATGTCCATGTCCGTGCGCGGGCTCGTGGCGCTGATCGTGCGGAGAGCCGGAGTCGGTGGACTCGCGGGGGGACGGAGAACCGGCGTCCTGCTGGTCGGACATGGCTACCTCGTTTGCGGCCGATGCGCTTTTCCCGGAGTATATGTAGTCATGTATGCACGCGACAATGAATCAGGTGACAAGTCGTCGCAGGAGCAACCCACCGGCGCTCAGGTGGAGACCGCCGTCGAGGCGTTCCGGATGCTCAGTGACGCCACCAGGCTGCGCCTGATGTGGCTGCTGTCGTCAGGGGAGTACGACGTCGGCTCGCTCGCGGAGGCGGTCGGGGTCGCGCGCCCCTCGGTCTCCCAGCACCTGGCGAAACTCCGCCTCGCCGGACTGGTGCGCACCCGCAGGGACGGCCGCCGCGTGCTCTATCGGGCCCGCGACGCCCATGTCCGCGCGCTCATCGGTGAGGCTCTTTTCCACGCCGATCACGAGGTCTCCGGCATCCCGCGCCACGACTGACGTGCACCGGGCGGCGACGACTGGGCCGGCCGCCGATGTGATCGCGACTCCTTGTGGTGGCGGCCGGCCGATCCGCCAATTGACAGATTAATTTGTCTAATGGTTCCATGGGGTCGTGACGCCGACCGAGATGACACTCATGGACGAGCCCGACCGGCTGCGCGTGGCGCTCACCCCGATCCGCCGGCGGCTTCTCGCCCGCCTGCGCGAGCCCGCCTCCGCGGTCCAGCTCGCGATCGAGCTGGAGCTGCCGCGCCAGCGGGTCGGATACCACCTCAGGGTGCTGGAGGAGGCCGGGCTGATCGAGTTGGTGGAAGAGCGCCCACGGCGCGGTTTCGTCGAGCGCGTCATGAGGGTCACCGCGAACGCCTTCCTCGTCGATCCCGGCGTGCTCACCTCACCAAACGGAGCCGACGGAGCCGACGAAGCCGGTAAGGCGGACGGAACCGGCGGCGGTGAGGGGGGGGACGACGGGGGCGCCGAGGTGGCCGAGGGGTTCTGCCGGGTCGCCGACCAGTACGCCGCCGAGCATCTCGTCGAGGTGGCCGCCGACACCGTGCGCGACGTCACTCGCATGGCCGCCGCCGCCGACCGGAAGGGCGTCCGGCTGCTGACGTTCACCCTTGAGGCGCGGGTGCGCTTCGCCGAGCCCGGCGACGTGCACGACTTCACCGACGCGCTCGCCGACGCTCTCTCACAGGTGGCGGCACGCTTCGACACTCCCGGCGGGCGGCCCTACCGTCTCGTCGCCGGTGGACATCCGGCGCCCGGCCCGCGGGAAACCGGCGGGCACGACACCTCGGACACGCCGGAAAGAGACGGGCCCTCGGTCCCCGAGGGCCCGGAAACCGGCAGCTGACATCCCCTCCCCGGCCCATGGCCCGGGGTTCCCACGTTGGAGACATCCCATGACAGACGAGCCGTTCTCCCTTGAGGTCACCATCGCCGCACCTGTCGACGACGTGTGGAACGCGCTGCGCGACCCCAAGCTGATCCGACGCTGGCACGGCTGGCACTTCGAGGGTCTCGACGAGGAGATCGAGGTCATCTACCACCAGAACGTCGTGGAGTCGGCCGCCGAGCGCCGCATGGAGGTCCAGGGCGGCGACCTGTTCGAACTGGCCGACCTCGGCGGCCGTACGCACCTGCGGATGACCCGCGCTCCGCGAGGTGACAACCCCGAGTGGGACGACTACTACGACGACATCAGCGAGGGCTGGATCACCTTCGTCCACCAGCTCGCGTTCGCCCTGGAACGGCACCCGGACGCCGACCGGCGCACGGTCTTCCTCTCCGGTGCGGCGGCCACACCGGTGCTGGAGGCCACCGGCCTCGCTGCGGTCGCCGGGCTGCCTCCGGCGAGCCCGTACGAGTTGCGGGCCCCCGCCGGGGAGACGTTGCGCGGTCAGGTCCGGTTCCGTTCGGCCAACCAGCTCGGTCTCACCGTCGACGGCTGGGGCGACGGCCTGCTGGTCGCCGCGCAGAACCCGCCCTCGCCCGCCAATCCGGGCGGCGCCGCCATGATGGTGCTCACCACATACGGCCTCGACGACGGCGCGTTCGCCGATCTCGAATCCCGCTGGAACGCGTGGTGGGGACGTAACTTCCCCGAGGTGCCCGCGAACGACGGGGAGGCTCCCACCGGCGCGAAGCAGGAGCCTGACGTGTAACGGAGCCCTGATGGACGGAAGGTTCCAGCGGCGCCCTCCTTTATCTCAGCACGCGGAACCGCAGATGCGTGACGCGTGCCGACCCGGCCACAAAGGTCCTCTCCAGTTCGACGTGGTCACCGGCCAGACGGTCGAAGAGCCGGACGCCCGTCCCGAGCAGCATCGGTGCGAGCTGGAGCTGGATCTCGTCCACGAGTCCGGCTCTCACGAGCTGTTCGGCGATGTCCGCCCCGCCCATCACGAGGACGTTCTTCTCCCTCGCCGCCTCCCGAGCCCGCCGGATCGCGCTCTCGAGGCCGTCGGAGACGAAGGTGAAGGTCCCGCTCGTCATGGGCAGCTCCTCCCGATCCTCGTGGGTGAGCACGAAGGACGGCTTGGGGAACGGTGTGTCCTTCCACAGGCCCACGCCCACGTCGAAGGTCCGCCTGCCCAACACCACCGCACCCGTCGAGGCGGACAGGTCCCGATGCACCCCGGCGTCCACCTCCCGGTCGGCGTCGTCGTTGAACAGCCATTCGTGGAGCCGTTCGCCGCCCTCACCCATGGGGCGCTCGACGCTGACGTCGGGGCCGGCGACGAAGCCGTCGATCGACATCGTGATGTTCAGCAGAACCATTCCCACGAGATTTCCCCTTTGTCGCCGGAACCCGTGTCGCCGGGCCCCCGTTGTCACGCCTTGGTCGTCAGGGCTCGGGTGTTGAAACCCTCGCCGATGGACGCGTGTCTCCCGTGGCGGGCGGGAGGTCATCGCTCTCCTGACGCGGGTCATGTCGTCGTGTCTCGTGTTTTTTCACCGGGATGTGCCTCGCCCGGTCGTACAGGGCGGGTGCGAGTGCGGTGAGCAGCACGCCGGCGGTGACGGCGAATCCCGCAGGGTAGCCCACCGGTCCTGCCAAAAACCCGAACCCGACCGCGCCGACGCCGAGCCCGGCGTCGTAGGCGAGGTTCCAGGTCGCGCTCACCTGGCCGAAGGCGGATTCGGGGGCACGCTCGAACATCAGCGCCAGGGTCGCGTTCTGGGCCATGCCGTATCCCGCCCCGAAGAGCCCCATGCCGACGATCATCGCGACAGGGTTGTCCACCCAGAAGAGCCCGGCCGTGCCGAGAGCGGCGGCCAGGACGGCGGGGGCCAGCAGACGGGCGGAACCGTGGCGGTCGCCGTACCGGCCCGCCGCCCAGCGCGCGAACGGCGTGGCACAGGACTGCACGAGCAGGGCCACCGCGACCAGATCGCGTGACCGCCCCGGTGCGGCCAGCGGGAGGAAGGTGAGCAGGACACCGGCCGCCGGTGTCACCAGGGCGAAGACGAGCGCGGGCCTGGCGATCCCGCCGTCGCGGAGGACGGCGGGCCCGCGCCGAGTTCGGCCGTTGCCCTCGTGCCCCTCCTCGTGCCGCTGGGGCCGCGCTCGACGGGAGGGCAGACCGGGAACGGCGGCCAGCGCGAGCAGTGACAGCGCCGCCCCTGCGGCGAAGACGGGCCCGTAGCCGACGTGCTCGCTCAGCCAGAGTCCCAGCGGCAGGCAGGCGATGGAGGGGACCCCGACGGCCACCCCGTACAGTCCCAGTCCCTCGCCGCGCCGATCGGCGGGAACCAGTTCGGCGATCAGGGCCGCACCGGCCACCACCACGAGCCCGAGCCCGGCACCCCGTGCCAGGCAGATCCCCAGCAGCGGGGGCATCGACGCCGACGCGGGCAACAGGAGGGCGGGTGCTCCGAGCAGGAACAGGCCCAGTCCCATGACCGTCCGGTAGCCGTGCGCACGCAGCAGCGCGGGCACCGCGAACTCCGTCAGCACGGTCCCCAGCATCATGGCGCCGGTCGACAGGCCCGCTCCCACACCGCCCGCGCCGGATGTGGCCGCGTACAGGGGGACGACGGGCGCCAGCAGGTAGAAGCCGCCGAGGGCACCGAGCGAGGCGGTCAGCAACAGGACCATCGGGCGGTTCAGGATGCCGGTGCCGTCCCGCGGCCTCTTTCCCGCGTCCTTCGATGTCTCCTCGCAGACCCTCTGGAGATCCCTGCCGCTCCTGCGGGTCTCCCCGTCGCTCCCCGCGGGCCCCATGCCGCCGGGAGTCTCCGCGGAGGCGCCCTTCTGGTGATCCATGGGCCGACCCTAGAGCGGAACCGGCTCAGCGGTAAGGTCCGCTTTCATGTCGATCGAGTGGACCGGTTCGGGGCCCGAACTCCTGTTGCGTGTCGACAGGAACCGGCCGGAACCACTGCGTGTGCAGCTCGAACGCGCGCTGCGCGAGAGCATCCGCGCCGGCCGGCTGGCAGCAGGGGAGCGGCTCCCCTCCTCACGCGTCCTGGCCCGCGACCTCGGCGTCTCCCGAGGCCTGGTGACCGAGTGCTACGCGCAGCTACAGGCCGAGGGCTACCTCGTCACACGTGGCGGCTCGGCCACCCGCGTGGCGGCCGAGGCCCGCCCGCCGGTGGCCGAGCCACAGCCCGTGCCCGCCGTGCCGTCCTCCCTCTCCTTGCCGCCCGAGTCCACCGCGTTCACCGGGCCCGTTCGGATCGACTTCCGGCCCGGTGTGCCCGACCTGTCGAGCTTCCCCCGCGAGCGGTGGAGCCGGGCCCTGCGGCGCGCCTGCCGCGATGCGCCCGGTGACCTGCTCGGCTACGGCGATCCTTACGGTGACCCGGTGCTGCGCGATGTGCTCGCCGCCTACCTGCGGCGGGTCCGCGCCGCGGCCGCCGACCCGTCCCACACCGTCGTGTGCGCGGGGTACGCGCAGGGACTGCAACTCGTTCTGCGGGTGTTGGCGGGGGAGGGGGTGCGCGTCGTGGCCGTGGAGGATCCCGGTGACCCCGACTGCCGCGCCGTCGCCACGGCGCTGGGTTTCGACCTCGTCGCGGTGCCCGTCGACGAGCGCGGTATCGACGTCGGCACGCTCGCGACCTCCGGTGCGCGCGCCGTGCTCCTCACCCCCGCACATCAGTCGCCCACCGGTGTCGTACTGGCTCCCGACCGGAGACAGGCGCTGATCGCCTGGGCCGTCGCCCGCGACGCGACGATCGTCGAGGACGACTACGACGCCGAGTTCCGCTACGACCGCGAACCGGTCGGTGCCCTGCAGGGACTCGCCCCCGACCGGGTGGCGCTCATCGGTTCGGTGAGCAAGTCGCTCGCCCCGGCTCTGCGTCTCGGATGGATCCTCTGCCCGCCTCGCCTGTCCGCCGACGTCGCGGACCAGAAGCGGTTCGCCGACCGGGGCTCGCCGGCCTTCGACCAGCTCGCGCTCGCCGATCTGTTGAGCTCAGGTCAATACGACCGCCACCTGCGCCATATGCGGCCACGTTACGCCGCCCGGCGCGCGGCCCTCGTCGAGGTGCTGGGTCGGCACGCGCCCGAGGTCGAGCTGCGCGGGCTGGCCGCCGGTTTCCACGCGGTCGCCCAGTTGCCGCCGGGCGCGGACGAGCGTGCCGTGGTCGAGGCCGCCCGCCGCCGGTCCGTTGGGTTGTACGGGATGAGTGGTTATCTCCTCGGTCCCCCGGAAGGGCGGCCGTCTCCCGCGCGGCTCGTCCTCGGATTCGGCAACCTGACCTCGGACGCCGTCTCCGACGGCATCGCCACCGTCGCGGACCTGCTGCGGGGTTGTTGAGCCTCCGGAAGGCCCCGATGGCTCAACGGTGCCGGTGCCGTCTTCTCGCAGGACCCACCGCCCACGTCGGAACGGCGGCTTCGTCGCGAGGGCTCACGCCTCCCTGAGGATGGCGGCCACCGACTCGCGCAGCGGTGTGGTGGGGCGGCCGATGAGGGCGCTGAGCTCGCCCGGGGTGGGGGAGAGGGCTCCGCGGACGATGTCGAGGTCGATGTCGGCGTACATGGTCGCCGCCGGCTCGGGCAGGCCCGCGTCGATCAGCGCCTGGCGGTAGTCGGCGTGCGGCAGGTCCTGGTAGACGACCGGCCTGCCGGTGGCCGCCGACACCTCGGCGGCCAGTTCGGGCAGGCTCCACGCGGTGTCGCCGGAGAGTTCGTAGATCTTGTCGCCGTCCTCCTCGCGGGTGAGCACGGCGACGGCCGCGGCCGCGAAGTCAGCTCGGGCCGCGCCGGCGACGCGGCCCTCACCGGCGGCGCCGAAGATCACACCGTGCTCGACGCCCTGAAGGACGGACGCCGCGTAGACCTCGGTGTAGAAGCCGTTGCGCAGGAAGGTGAACGGGATCCCGGAGGCGCGGATGTGTTCCTCGGTGCCTCGGTGGTCGGCGGCCAGTGCGAGGGGCGTGGTGTCGGCGTGCAGCACGCTGGTGTAGACGATGCGGGCGACCTCGGCCGCTCTGGCGGCGTCCACCACGGCGCGGTGTTGTCCGAGTCGTCGTCCGACGGCGTCGCCGGAGATGAACAGGACCGTGTCGCCGGGCGCGAAGACTCCCTTGAGCGTCTCCGGCCGCTCGTAGTCGGCCTCCTTGATCTTGACGCCGCGCGCGGCCAGATCGGCCGCCTTGCCGGGATTCCGCACGGCGGCCACGACATGGTCGGCGGGCACGCTCTCCAGCAGTCCGTCCACCACCAGGCGGCCGAGCCGGCCGGTGGCACCGGTGACAACGATCATTTCACTTCTCCTCGCTCGAAGGGTTCGCCGCCAGGTTAGTACTAACTAATAGATAGCGCCAACTAAAAGTTAGTACTCTCTTTGGGGTGGTGTGGCGAGAAAGTAGGGTGGAAGGATGGACGACCGGGTCGCGATCCCGCAGGACGAGTTCAGTCAGCTCACCTTCGACGTCTTCATGCGCGGATGCGTCTCGCGCGAGACGATGGAGCACATCACCGGCCGCTGGGGCATCCTGGTCATGGTCGCGCTCCACGAGGGGACCTACCGCTTCAACGCCCTGCGCCGCCGGGTCGACGGAGTGAGCGAGAAGATGCTCGCCCAGACCCTGCAGGCACTGGAGCGCGACGGCCTGGTCCACCGCGAGGCCGAGCCGACCATCCCCCCGAAGGTCGAGTACAGTCTCACGCCGCTCGGTGCCCAGGCGGCCACGCGCCTGCTCGACCTCATCGAATGGCTGGAGGGTGAGATGCCCGCGGTGATGGAGGCCCGTGCGCGTCACGACCAGGCCAGAGGCGATCACCGGACGACGTAGGCGGGCCCCCCGTCGCGTCGTGCGCGTCGGTCCGGCGGCCGGCGACCCTCATCGCGGAACGAGGCGGCGAGGAGGGCGAGGCCGGATCGGTGTGCGGCCGGAAGCGTGGATCAAGAAATGTCGCCGAGGGTCGATAGCGTGTCCGGCATGAGCGACAAGATCATTGATTCCCCCACCGACTGGGTCTCCGCGCACCTTCGCACCTATGTCGAGTCGAACGGCGCGGAGGGGCACCTCTACTACGGCAGGCCCACCCTGCTGCTCACCACCGTCGGGCGCAGGTCTGGGCTGAAGCGGCGCACCCCGCTCATCTACGGTCGCGACGGCGACGCCTACGTGGTCGTCGCCTCCAACGGCGGGGCCGACGAGCACCCGCTGTGGTACCACAACGTGGTGGCTCTGCCGCAGGTCGAGGTGCAGGTGCAGGCCGAGGTGTTCACCGCCGTCGCGCGGACCGCGACCGCGCGGGAGAAGGCCGCCCTGTGGGAGCAGATGGTGGGAATCCACGGCGAGTACGCCGACTACCGGCGCAAGACGGCTCGCGACATCCCGGTGGTGATTCTCACCCGTGCCTGAGGCTTGATCCGGTGTGCGCACCGCCGGGCGGCCTCGTCGGGGTGGTTGTCACGTGGAGTGCGCGGTGTGCGATCTCGACCGAGCCGGCACCGGGGCGAGCGGGCGTGCCGCTCGCCCCGGTGACACTCGCTGCGAAACCTGTGCGAAACGGTCAGTTGCTACGGCTCCGCTAGCCAGGAAGAGCAGTACGATCTACTGTAATTGACAGTAAACCGTGCGTAAGGAGTGGGGCGTGGATCTTATCGTGCCGCCGACGGAACGGCTCTGGTGATGGCCGGTCAAGCAACCATCGGTGACCGCATCCGCGGATTGCGGTTGAGCAGGCACATGTCCCAGGCGCAGTTGGCCGGGCCAGACCTGTCTGACAGTTATGTTTCGCTCATCGAGTCAGGAAAACGGACCCCCACACCGGTCGTCACGCGCCTGCTCGCCGACCGGCTCGGCTGCGGCATGGAGTTCCTCCTCCACGGGATCGAGCCGCACCAGCGCGTAGACACCGGGCTCGCCCTGCGTCAGGCCGAACTCGAACTGTGTCACGGGGACCCGGCCGCCGCGGCCGAGCTCTTCGCCGACACGGCCAAGGCGGCGAGTGACGACAGCGCCGTGCTCGCGGCGCAGGCGCGTTTCGGTCATGCTCGCGCGCTGGAGGCCCAGGGGGACACGGCGGGGGCGGTCGAGGTCTACGAGCGGCTTCGCCACGAGGCCGTGACGCATCCCGAGCGTCTCGCCGTCCTTCCCGTCGCCGTGGCGCTCTGCCGCTGCTACCACCGTGCCGGTGACACGATGCGTGCCCGGGATCTCGGGCTGGAGGCCCTGGCCCAGGCCGAGCGGTTCGGGCTCGACCGGGGCGAGCTCGCCCTCGACCTCGCCGCGGTGCTCGCCGAGACCGAGATCGACTTCGCGTACGTCGAGCGCGTGCTGGCGATCTCCCCGCTGCCCGACGCCGTTGACCGCGACTCGGAGGTTCTCAGCCTGTGGCGGGCCAGTACGGCCGCGGCGGAGGAGGAGGACTCGTCGCTCGCCGCGCGGCTCGCGGCGGAGGCCGTCGCCGCGGGCCGGCCCGCGCGGATGGCCATCCGCCACGTCCAGAGCGCGATGCGCTGGGCATGGATCGCCACCGTGCGTCCCGAGGACGCCGACCTCGACCGGGCGGGTGAGTTCGCCGCCTCGGCGGTCGAGATTCTCTCGCGCCTGTCGGCCGGGACGATCGAGCACGCCCGTGGCCTGGTCGTGCTCTCCCGCGTGCGGCTGCGCTCCGGGGACGTGGAGGCCGCCACCGGTCTGGCCGAGCAGGCTCTCGGCCTGCTCGCCGACGTGCGGGGGACGGTGCCGGCGATGGCACACGTGGTTTTGGCCGAACTGGCTCTGGCACGCTCCAAAAACGGGGGCCCGGCACTGGTGAAGGCGCAGGAGCTGCTCACCGATCCGGACGCCTCCGGGGCTCCCGTCGTCGACCGGGAGTCGGCCAGGCTCTGGCGTGAGATCGGTGACCTCTGGGGCCGGGCCGGGGCGGCCGAGGAGCAGATGAACGCCTATCGCAGGGCGCTCGAAACGGTGGGGATCGGTCCACGCACGGAAGCACCGTCCGGTTCGAAGTGGCGTGAGGTGGCGATCCCGGCGAGTCCGGCGATCCCCGCGCACCTCGGGGTGTCGCACGAGTCGAGAGCCGGGTGACGTTTTCGCCCTGACGCATTGACGCCGTGCCCCTCCGGCCTCTTTGGGGTGGGCGCGCGTCGATGACGCATGGGCGGGTGCGCCTCGTTCGCCGGGATTTCCGGCGCGTTCGCGAAATGGGGTGCGAGGGCTTTGTCATGCCCTGGGCGGCGGGCTCGAAGGTGAACCGCGGGGCGATGCGTAACGCCGTGCGAAAAAAGTGGCAATAAAAGGCGGGTCGGCCTTTCGTCTCTTTTGTAGTGGATGAATGGGTAGAGGGTGGATCGGCGAATGGCGGATCCGTAAAAATCGGTGACACTGAATTGTCAATGCAGCTCAGGGGGGTGGCGAGACGTGTCGCGGGCTCAGGTCCTCGGAGTTGGATAGGTGAATGAGGCTTCTCGGTAATTGCGGATAAACTCTCTCCGTGTTACAGCCCCGAAATTCGGCCTTCCTGGAATGTCGCACATATCGTTATTGTGTGGCGGTCGGTCTGATGGTGGGGCGAGAGGGGCGTAATGGCTGATGTGCTCGTGGTTCCGGTGCGTCTGGCGGCGCTCTATTCGAAGGACGAGGTCGGAGTCGTCGAGCCGGTGGATTTCACCCGGTTGCCGTATGTCGATCTCATGACGAAACGGGACGTCCGGCCGGGAACCCCGTACATCAGCGAGGAGATCCTCCCGGACCCCTTCGAGAGGCAGGACTTCCTGCTCGGGCCGGGAGTGCACCTGCACTGGTCGCTTCCGGACGCGCTGACCCGGCTCGTCCAGGAGGACGGGAAGACGCGGGTGCCCGCCGTGCCGAACCGGTGGCTGGTGACGCGCCGCAGGGACGAGGCGTTGGAACGTTCCTGGGTGGTCGAGAGCGACTACCTGGCCGCACCGGGCGACGCGAACGCGGCCGGGATCGCGTTCCCCATGACCGACGGCGGCGTGTTCGTCGGCGCGAGCGCGACCGAGGCGCTCGCCGCCCACCTCGGTACGGTGCTCGACGGGGTCGCCCCCGACGAGGCCGAGAACCTGCTCGAAGCCCTCGGCGCGAAAACCTGTGGCCAGGTGTCGTGCCGAGACGGTTCACTGTCACGGCATGACGATCTTCGGTCCCGTGATCGACACCCGGCCTCTGTTCCCACGCGAACGTCGCGCGCTGCTCGACCTGCTCGGATCACTGGATCCGCAGGACTGGGAGCGGCCGACGGTCTGCCCGGGGTGGAATGTCCATGACGTCGTCGGACACGTCCTCAACGACTACCTGCGTCGGCTCTCGGGCGGTCGGGACGGGTACCGCGGCGCCGTTTTCGCCGACGATGAGACGTTGCCCGCCTACCTGGCACGTGTCAACGAGGAGTTCGTCCGGGCGTTTCGTCAATGCAGCCCGCAGGTGATGATCGAGCTGCTGGCCCACCTGGGCCCCGAGCTCGACGCCCTGTGGTCGGTCCGCAACTTGGACGCCCCCGCCGATCTGAACGTGTCCTGGGCCGCCACCGATCTGACCAGTCCCGCCTGGCTCGACATCGCCCGCGAATACACGGAGTTCTGGGTCCACCAGCAGCAGATACGCGATGCCGTCTCCCGCCCGGGCGCCGACGACCCGGATCTGCTGGGCCCCGTCATCGACACGTTCCTGCGCGCGCTGCCCCACACCCTGCGGGCCGAGACCCGTCCCGAGGGCACGGTCATGCGATTCGACGTCACCGGCTCGGCGGGCGGTGTCTGGTTTGTCGCACGACAGGCCGGTCGATGGCAGATGGCTCCTGGCGACACGGTGGACGAACCCGTCGCGCACGTCACGATGGATCAGGATGTGCTCTGGCGTCTCGCCGGCCGGGGAATCACCGTCGAGGAGGCGCGACGACGCTCGGGCACACGCGGCGACCTCGGCCTCACCTCGGCCGCCACCACTCTCCTCGCGGTCGTCCGGTAACCCGCACGGCGGGTCCTTCGTCACCGAGACACCCGAACGGCGTGGCACCCGGCCGGGGTGGAGCGTCCCGCGCGACCGGAGTGGTGGCGACGACCGAAGCGGTGACGATCCGCCCGATGCCGGTGACCTCGGCGTCGGGCGGAGATCCTGTCAATCCTGCCTGCGGGACTTCAGCCGCGCCGACAAGGCCGCCGCCTGGGTGCGGCGCTCCATGCTGAGCTTGGACAGCATGTTGGAGACGTAGTTCTTGACGGTCTTCTCGGCGAGGTGCATCCGCTCGCCGATCTGCCGGTTGGTCAGGCCCTCGCCGATGAGTTCCAGGATGTGCCGCTCCTGGTCCGTCAGCGCCTCCAGGGGGTCCTTGCGGGCGGCCTGCTCGCGCAGCCGCGCCAGCATGGCCGAGGTCGTCTGCGGGTCGAGCAGCGACTGGCCGCCCGCCACCGTACGCACGGCGCCCACCAGATCCGAGCCGTGGATCTGCTTGAGCACGTAGCCGGACGCGCCCGCCATCACCGCGTTGAACAGGGCGTCGTCGTCGGCGAAGGAGGTGAGCATCAGACAGGCCAGATCCGGGACCCTGGAGCGGACCTCCCGGCACACGTCCACCCCGTTGCCGTCGGGCAGGCGTACGTCCAGGACGGCGACGTCGGGCCGCAGCGCCGGAATGCGGGCCACCGCCGACTCGGCGGTCCCCGCCTCGCCGATCACCTCGATGTCGCCCTCGGACTCCAGCAGCGCGGCCACGCCCCGCCGTACCACTTCGTGATCGTCGACCAGGAACACGCGAATCATGCCTCGGATGGTAGTCCTCTCACGACCTCGCCTGTAGGGACCTAGGTCCTCAGCGGATCCTCAGCGGGTCCTCAGCGCCGCCGCCGTACGATCTCGCGGGTCACCGGCCGGGCTCCCCGGGGAGCGGGATCTTTCCCTCGCCACCTGAGTTAGGTTAGGCTAACTTTAATCGCGTGCCTCCTCCCGTAAAGAGCGCGTACCTCGCCAAAAGGCTCGCCGGTCTGTTCCTGCTGGGCGGCCTGCTGCTGCTCGCCGTGCTGGCCGGAATCGTGATCGGCGCCAAGCACATCCCGCCAGGCCAGGCATTGGCCGGAGTGTTCTCCCCGGACGGCTCGGAGAACGCGCTGATCATCCAGGAGTTGCGGCTGCCGCGCACCCTGCTCGGGGTCGCCGTCGGGGCGGCGCTCGGACTGGCGGGCGCGCTCATGCAGGCGCTGACCCGCAACCCGCTGGCCGAGCCGGGACTGCTCGGTGTCAACGGCGGCGCCGCGGTGGCGGTCGTGACGGTGATCGGCCTCTTCCGGGTGGACGACGTCCTCGTCTACGTGTGGGCGGCGTTCCTCGGAGCCGCCGGAGCCGCGCTGCTCGTCTACCTGATCGGGGCGCGCGGCCGTTCCGGCGCCACACCCGCGCGGCTCGTCCTCGCGGGCGCCGGGATCAACGCGGTGTTCAGCTCGCTGACGGCGGGGATGATGCTGCTCAGCCCGCGCAGCTTCAACGGCTTCCGCTTCTGGCAGGTGGGCTCGCTGTCCGGGCGTGACCTCGCCCTCTTCGTGCGGATCGGCCCGTTCCTGCTGGCGGGAACGGTGCTGGCGCTTCTCCTGGCGCGCCCGCTCAACGCCCTCGCCCTGGGGGAGGACGCCGGGCGCGCGCTGGGTGCCAGGCCGGGCAGGACCCGCGCGCTGGGGGCGCTCGCGATCGTGATGCTGTGCGGTGCCGCCACGGCGGCGGTGGGCCCGATCGCGTTCGTCGGGCTGGCGGTGCCCTTCATGGTCAGGGCGCTGGTCGGCCCCGACCAGCGCTGGGTGCTGCCGTACTCGCTGCTGCTGGCGCCGGTGCTGATGCTCGCCGCCGACGTCCTGGGGCGCGTGGTCGCTGCGCCCGGCGAACTGGAGACGGGCCTCGTCACCGCGTTCCTCGGCGCTCCCCTCCTGGCACTGATGGTCCGTCGCGGAAGGGTTCCGCAGCTGTGAGCACGAATCGTGTCCTGCGCGTCGGGACGATGTCCCTGCGATGGGAGCCGCGCGTCGTCGTGGTGTGTGCCGCGCTGGTGGCCCTCGCGCTGGGGACGGCGGTGGCGGTGGTCGGCAGCGGTGACTTCCCCGTCTCCGCCGCCGAGGTGGTGGGGGCGCTGACCGGTCGGGGGGAGCGGGCCACGGAGTTCATCGTGCTCACGTTGCGCCTGCCCAGGGCGCTCACCGGCCTGCTCGCCGGCGCGGCGCTCGGCCTGAGCGGGGCCGTCTTCCAGAGCATCACGCGCAACCCGCTGGGCAGCCCGGACATCATCGGGTTCACGACGGGGTCGGCGACCGGCGCGCTGCTGCAGATCCTGGTCATCGGTGGCGGCGCCGTCGCCGTCGCGGCCGGCTCCGTTCTCGGCGCGGTGCTGACCGCGCTCGCCGTCTACCTGGTCGCCTACCGGGGCGGGGTGCACGGTTACCGGCTGGTCCTGGTCGGGGTCGCCGCAGCCGCGATGCTCGAGGCGTTCAACGCCTATCTCGTCACCCGCGCCGAGTTGCGCGAGGCGTACGAGGCGGCGTTCTGGCTCACCGGCAGCCTGAACGGCAGGGGGTGGCAGCACGCGTGGCCACTCGCCCTGGCGATGGCCGTCCTCGTACCGGCCGCGCTGGCCTTCGGGGGCCGGCTGCGCATGGGAGAGCTCGGGGACGACGCGGCCCAGGCGCTCGGCGTGCCCGTCCAGCGGACGCGGGCCGCGCTCGTGGTGATCGGGGTGGGGCTGGTGGCGGTGGCGACCGCGGCGGTGGGGCCGGTCCCGTTCGTCGCGCTCGCCGCGCCGCAACTGGCGCGCGGACTCACCCGCAAGCCCGGTACGCAGCTCGTACCGGCCGCGCTGATGGGCGCGACGCTGCTCGTGCTCAGCGACCTGGTGACGTTGCACCTGCCGGTCGCGGTGCCGGTCGGCGTGGTCACCGGGGTCCTCGGCGGCGTCTATCTGGTCTGGCTGCTCTCGACCGAGGGAGTGCGAGGACGGGCGTGAGCGGCCGGGTGTTTCGAGGTGACGGCGTGCTGAGGGCCGTGGCGCTCGGAGAGGCCGCGCGTCCTGGATCCGCGAGTCGTGATGAGACGCGCGTTGACGGCCGAACGCCTCTAAATTAGGTTAGCCTTACCTGACTTAAGGGGAGCTTCGTGCTGACCAGGGAAGAACTGCGCCGTTCGCTGACGGACCTGCTCGGAGAGCGGGTGGAGGCACACGACAATCTCATCGAGCTGGGCATGGACTCGATCCAGCTGATGGGACTGACCGGCCGCCTGCGCCGCCTTGGAGTCGAGGTCGGCTTCGCCGAACTCGCGCGGCGGCCCACGCTGGCCGAGTGGTGGGAACTGCTCGCCGAGCGCGGCGCCATCGCGCCGCACCCGCTTCCGTCCCCGAACTCCGCTTCCGAGTCTGTTTCCGGGTCCGCTCCCGGGACCAAGGCCGGTTCCGCTTCGGATTCCGGGATCGAGTCCGGCTACGGCTCCAGGTTCGGCTCCGGTGCCGCCCTCGACGGCGTTCCCGCCCCTGCCGCGGAACGGGAGGACGCGGAACCTGACGGGCCGTTCCCTCTCGCGCTCATGCAGCACGCCTACTGGATCGGCCGGGACTCCGGCCAGTCGCTCGGCTCCGTCGCCGCGCACCTCTACGTGGAACTCGACGGCCGCGAGATCGACCCCGCCCGGTTGGAGGCGGCCGTCGTGGCACTCGCCGAGCGGCATCCGATGCTGAGGGTCGCGATCTCCGACGAGGGAACCCAGCGCATCCTGCCGGAGCGGCCGGGCCCCGCCGTCACGGTGCACGACCTGCGCGCCGTGCCGGATCCCGCAGAAAAGCTGGAACGGCTGCGCGCCGAGATGTCCACCCAGCGGCTCCCCATCGAGACGGGCCGGGTCTTCGACGTGCGGCTGAGCCTGCTGCCTTCCGGCGCGACGCGGCTGCATCTGGACGTCGACATGGTCGCCGCCGACGCGATGAGCTACCGCACGCTGCTGGCCGACCTCGCGGCGCTGTACGAGGGCGAGAACCTGCCGCCGATCGGCTACGGCTACGCGCGCTACCTCGCCGCCGACCCGCGCGCCGAGGCACGCGACCGCGACCGGCGCTGGTGGGGTGAGCGGCTCGGCGAGATGTCCGGGCCACCCGAGCTGCCGGTCGTGCCGCAACCGGGCGACCGCGTCGTCCGCAAGCACCACTGGCTGCCTCCCGAGGACAGGCGGCGGCTCATCGCCCGCGCCCACCGCGAGGGCGTCACCCCCGCGATGGCGCTCGCCGCCGTCTTCGCCGAGGTGATGGGCGCCTGGTCGGCGACCCCGCGCTTCCTGCTGAACCTGCCGCTGTTCCACCGCGAGCCGATCCACCCCGACGTGGACGCCGTGGTCGGAGACTTCACCGGCTCCATCCTGCTTGAGGCCGACCTGTCGAGGGAACTGCCGTTCACCGAGCGCGCCCGCGAGGTTCAGACGCTGATGCACACGGCCGGTGAGCACAGCGACTACTCCGGCCTGGAGGTGCTGCGGGACCTGTCGAGGTCGCGGGGCGAGCAGGTGCTCGCGCCGATCGTCTACACCAGCGCGCTCAACCTCGGCGAGCTGTTCGGCGACCGGGCGCGGCGCAGCTTCGGAGAGCCGGGGTGGATCATCTCGCAGGGGCCGCAGGTGCTCCTGGACGCCCAGGTCACCGAGGTCTCCGGCGGACTGCTGCTGAACTGGGACGTACGCGACCCCGCCTTCCCCGAAGGCGTCGCCGACGCGATGTTCGCCGCCTACATGGGGGCGATCACCCGCCTGGGCGCGCCGGACGCCGACTGGAGTGAGCCGCTGCGCATCGGAGCCTCGCCGCACCAGGTGCGCCTGCGGCACGAGCTCAACGCCCAGCCGCCGCCGCCCGCGCGGACGCTGCACGAGGAGTTCTTCGCGCGGGCGCGCCGCACCCCCGGCCTCCCCGCGCTGCACTGGGGCGGCGATGGCACGGGCGGCACTCGTGGCGCCGACGACGTCGGTGGCGATGGCGGCACGCTCACGTACGGCGAGCTGGCCGACCGTGCCCTGCGCGTCGCCGCCCATCTCGTGGAGCGAGGGGTGCGGCCGGGTGACCGGGTCTCGGTCGAGCTGCCCAAGGGGCCGGACCAGGCCGTGGCGGTGCTCGGCGTGCTGGCGGCCGGGGCCGCGTACGTGCCCGTCGGAACGGGGCAGCCCGCCGTCCGGCGGGAGAGGATCCTCAGGACGGCCGGGGTCGTGGTCTCGCTCACCTCGGCCGTGACGCACCCCGCGCCGCTGGACGGGCCGGTGCCCGTCCCGCCCGACCAGGTCGGCTACGTGCTGTTCACCTCCGGCTCCACCGGGGAGCCCAAGGGCGTCGAGGTCTCGCACCGGGCCGCGATGAACACGATCGGCGATCTGGTCGAGCGGTTCTCGGTCGGCGAGGCGGACGTGTCGCTCGCCGTGTCGGCCCTCGACTTCGACCTGTCGGTGTTCGACCTGTTCGCTCTGTGGTCGGCCGGCGGCGCCGTGGCGATCCCGCTGGAGGACGACCGTCGCGACGCCACTCGCTGGGCCGATCTGGTCGAGCGGTGGTCGGTGACCGTGCTGAACTGCGTGCCGTCGGTGCTGGAGATGCTGCTGCGCACCGGCCCCGCGCCCAGCCTGCGGCTGGTGCTGCTCGGCGGCGACCGGGTCGGCACGCACCTGCCCGCGCTGCTGCGGGAACGCTCGCCGGGGGCACGGTTCGTCGCGCTCGGCGGTACGACGGAGACCGCCATCCACTCGACCGTGATCGAGGTCGACGGCGAGGTGCCCGCGGACTGGACATCGGTCCCGTACGGCGTCCCGTTGCGTGGGGTGGCCTGCCGGGTCGTCGACGAGGCCGGGCACGACCGCCCCGACTGGGCGCAGGGCGAGCTGTGGATCGGCGGCGCGGGGGTCGCGGACGGCTACAGCGGCGACGCCGAGCGCACCGCCGACCGGTTCGTCGTCCACGAGGGCATCCGCTGGTACCGGACCGGGGACATGGCCCGCTACCGGCCCGACGGCACGCTGGAGTTCCTGGGACGGCGCGACCACCAGGTGAAGGTGCGCGGGTTCCGGATCGAACTCGGCGAGGTCGAGACCGCGTTGGAGAGCCACCCCCGGGTGCGCCGCGCCGTCGCGTTCCTCGCCGACTCGCGCCTGGCCGCCGCGGTCGTGCTCGCCGGGGAGGCGGACCAGGAGGCGGAGCCGCGGAGGACGGGGCAGGAGAAGGCAAGGACGGAGGAGACGGGGCGGGAAGGGGCGGGCCTGGAGAAGACCGGGCAGGGAAAGGCGGGGCCCGAGGAGAGCGCGACACGGGAACTGCTCGCCCACGTGCGAAAACTGCTGCCCCCGCACATGGTTCCCGACCTCCTGGTGCCCCTGGCGGCGCTCCCGCTCACCGCGAACAACAAGGTGGACCGCAAAGCGCTCGCCGCCCTCGTCGCAGCGGCGGCAGGGGAGACGGGCACGCCCTACACGGCGCCGGGCACGGCGCTGGAGCGGGTGCTCGCCCGGGTCGTCGGCGAGGTGCTCGGCGTGCCGAGGGTCGGCGCGCACGACGACATCTTCGCGCTCGGCGGTGACTCGGTGCTGGCCACCACCGTCATCGCACGACTGCGCGAGGCACTCGACGCCTCCTCGCTCCCGCTGCGGGCGCTGTTCACCGAGCGGACCGTGTCGCGCGTCGCCCGCCGGTTCGTCGAGATGGAGGAGGTCCCCGGCAGGCTGGAGGCGGTCGCCGAGATCTGGCTCATGGTCGAGGACATGTCCGAGGACGAGCTCACCGAGCGCCTGGGCGTGAGGGAGTCCGGCTGACGGTCCGCGCCCCCAGGCGAGATATGACCGCCCGGGGGCGCGGTAACCGGTGCCGGTCGCCCGGGACCGCGCCTCCGGTGCGACCATCCCCTCCGCTCGCGAGCGGAGGGGATGGTCGTCGCGGTCAGCGGACGGGGGAAAGCCTCAGCACCGCCTTGTTCCGGGAGAGCGAGACCACCCGTACGCCGATGCCGTTGACCGACCCCGTCGAACGGAGGCCGAGCACCGCCTGCGAGGTGACACCGGGACCGGTGGCCCGCACCCGCACGAAATCCCGGCCGAAGGAGACGGACAGCCGGGTGACGCCGAATCGAGGGCTGACCCGGAACCGCACCGCCTTCGAGATGGTGAGCTTGCACCTTCCGTCGTAACACGCTCGGAGGTTCGGACCGGTGGCCCTCCCTCGCGCGACGGCGCCCGTCGCCGGGGCGGCGGCCGAAACCGGTGCGAGGGCGACCGTTGGCGTTTCCGCCGGGGTCAGGCCGGACTGCGCCGGTGCGGTGCCGCCGGTCAGGGCGACGAGCAGCAGGAGGGCGGCGGTCGTCTGAGCCATGTTCTTCCTCTCGTCGTTCCTGCGGTTTCCCCCAGAGGCCGGGCCGTGGTTCGTCGGGCGGGCGTCACCGGCGGTCCTGCGTCGGCACGGGACATGAGGGGTTTGCTGTCGCTTCTCACGATCTGGCAAGAGCGGTCGTTTTTCCAGTCGTTTCTTCGCGGTGCCTTTGCCTGGACGGTTCTCACCCCGGCCGGCGCGGCTCGGCGTCCCCGGACCGGGCCTTTCCCGGTTCGGTGTCCTGCGGGTCGGTCTTCAGGGTCGCGCCGCGCAGGCCGGTGAGCGTGAGGGCGAGGCCGAGGGCGAGGGCGGCGCTGGCCGCGCCGTACACGACGATCGCGGTGCCGGGTGCGAGGTAGCGGCCGAGGACGCCCGCGCCGAGCGCGCCGACGGCCTCGCCGCCGGTCTCCTGGGCGGCCCACAGGGCGTTCACCCGTCCGAGGTAACCGTCGGGGGTGTGCGCCTGGATGAGGCCGTAGCGGAGGATCTCCTCGACGGACGCGACGAGGCCGTACCCGAAGAGGATCGCGACGGCGAACGCCGGGTGGGTCGCGAGCCCGAGGCAGGCGAGCAGCGCGAAGCCGCAGACCGAGGCGACGAGCAGCGCCTTGCCCGGCGCACGTGACCGTCCGGCCCAGCCACTGGTGACCGAGCCGAGCACCGCGCCGCAGGCGGGCGCGGCGTAGAGCAGGCCGATCGTGGCCGGGCCGCCGCCCAGCCGCAGGGTGGCGAACGCGGGCATGAGCACCGGGATACCGCCCGCCACCATGAACAGCAGGCCGAGCAGCATGAGCGAGCCGACCACGCGGTGCGAGGCCACGAACCGCAGCCCCGAGCCGATCGCTCTGAGCGGGTTCTCCGTGACCTCGACGGCCGGTCTGAGCGCGGGCAACCTCGTCAGCAGGCCGAGGGTGGCGAGCGTTCCCACGGCCGCTGCCGCGTAGTTCCACCCGACGCCGAACGCCGACACGGTCAGGCCGCCGAGCGCGGGGGAGAGCATCGAACCGAGCCGTACGGTCAGCGCGTTGAGCGCGCCCGCCGCGACCAGCTTGTCGGGAGGAACGAGGGCGGGGGTCGCGGCGAGCAGCGCGGTCACGCTGACGCCGGTCGCGAGCCCGTCCCAGGCGGCGAGCACGTAGATCGCCGCGAGCGAGGGGGAGGGCAGGAAGGCGTTCAGCATCAGCAGCGCGAAGCCGATACCGGCGGCGGTGCGCGCGAGGAGCATCAACCGGCGCCGGTCGTGCCGGTCGGCGAGCACGCCGCCCCACAGGAATCCCGCGAGCAGCGCGAAGCCCTCGGCCGAGGAGACCGCGCCGACGTGCACGGTCGATCCGGTCATCGCGTAGACCTGCACGGGTACCCCGACCATCAGCATGCCGATCCCGAAGACCGACACGGTGCGCGCCACGAACACGTCGCGGAAGGCTCTGCTGGTCCGGAGCGGGCTGATGTCCATGGCCAGACGGCGCAGCATCTTCGGGGTTCTCCTCACCGAACACAGTGGATAAGGTGAGGCTAACCTTAGTTGACCTTAGGGAAAGAGGACAGACCAGTGCAGCGGGTCCTTATGAACGGAAAAATCCACCGTGCCACCGTGACCCAGGCGGATTTGCACTACGTGGGTTCCCTGACGATCGACGCCGACCTGATGGCCGCCGCCGACATCGTCGAAGGTGAGCAGGTCCATGTCGTCGACATCGACAACGGCGCCCGCCTGGTCACCTACGCGATCACCGGCGAGGCGGGCAGCGGGGTGATCGGCGTCAACGGCGCGGCGGCCCACCTGGTCCACCCCGGACACCTGGTCATCATCATCTCGTACGGGAACTTCGACGACGCGGAGGTGCGGGCGCACCGGCCCAAGGTCGTGCACGTGGACGGAGCCAACCGCGTCGTCGCGCTCGGCGGCGACCCGGCCGAGCCGGTCGCTGGCGCGGTGGCCCAGATCGCGGGGAGGTGACCCGTGGAGGGATTCACCCCCTGGCCACAGGAGGTCGCGGCGCGCTACCTGGCGGAGGGCTACTGGAGCGACCGGCCGCTCGGTGACGTGCTGAACGGGGGCGACCCCGAGCGGACCGCGCTCGTGGCCGGGGACGAGCGGCTCACCTACGCCGAGCTGGACCGCCGGGCCGAGCGCACCGCCGCGGGTTTCGCGCGACTGGGCATCCGGCGCGGTGACCGCGTCGTGGTGCAGTTGCCCAACACCACCTCCTTCGTCGTCGTCTTTCTCGCCCTCGTCCGGATTGGCGCCGCCCCGGTGCTCGCCCTGCCCGCGCACCGCAGCAGCGAGATCGGTTACCTGTGCGAGCTGAGCGAGGCGAGGGCGTATGTCATCCCGGACGCGCACGGCGGATTCGACTACCGTGACCTGGCCCGCTCGCTGGCCGTGGAGCACGTCGTGGTGGACGGGGATGCCCAGGAGTTCCTCGCCTTCGCCGACCTCGACACCGACCTCGACCGTGGCTCCGCCCTTGACTCCGACCGAGCTCCCGGTCGCGACACCGCCCCCGATCACGGCCTCGTCTCCGGACCCGTGTCGTACGAGCGGCCGGATCCGGCCGACGTGGGGGTGTTCCTGCTCTCCGGCGGCACCACGGGACTTCCGAAGCTGATCCCGCGCACCCACCGCGACTACGTCTACAACCTGGAGGCGAGCGCCGAGGTCTGCGGCTTCACCCGCGAGACCGTCTACCTCGTGGTGCTCCCGGTCGCGCACAACTTCGCGCTCGCCTGCCCCGGGGTGCTGGGGGTGTTCGCCAAGGGCGGCACCGTCGTCCTCGCTCCCTCCGGGTCACCCGACGAGGCGTTCCCCCTCATCGAGCGGGAGCGGGTGACGGTGTGCGCGGTGGTGCCGCCCATCGCGCTGCTCTGGCTTGAGGCGGCATCCTGGTCGCGGGAGGACCTGTCGTCGCTCCGGCTGCTGCAGGTGGGCGGGGCCAAGTTCGCCGCCGAGCGGGCCGAGCGGGTTCCCGACGTGCTGGGTTGCGCGGTGCAGCAGGTGTTCGGAATGGCCGAGGGGTTGCTCAACTACACCCGGCTGGACGATCCCCGCGAACTGGTCGACACCACGCAGGGCAGGCCGCTGTCCCCGGCCGACGAGATCCTCGTGGTCGACTCCGACGGTGCGGAGGTCGCCCCCGGCGAGGTCGGGGAGCTGCTCACCCGCGGTCCGTACACCCTGCGCGGCTACTACCGCGCACCGGAGCACAACGCACGCTCCTTCACCGCCGACGGCTTCTACCGGACCGGAGACCTGGTGCGGGTGCTCCCCTCGGGACACCTCGTCGTGGAGGGCCGCGACAAGGACCAGATCAACCGGGGCGGTGACAAGATCTCGGCGGAGGAGCTGGAGAACCACCTGCTCGCCCATCCGGCGGTGCACGACGTCGCGGTGGTCGGCATCCCGGACCCGGTGATGGGGGAGCGGACCTGCGCCTTCCTGATCGTGCGGGACCAGGCGCCGACCCTCAGGGAGATCAAGCGGTTCCTCAGGGAGCGCGGTGTGGCCGGATACAAGTGGCCCGACCGCGTCGAGCCGGTCGAGGCGTTCCCCCGCACTCCGGTCGGCAAGATCAGCAAGAAGGAGCTCGCCGCGAGCCTGCGCTGAGCTCCTCCGCTTCTCAGGTGCGCGGGACCACGTACGGGGCGATGCTGGAGAGCTTCTCGCAGGTCTCCTCGTACTCCCGTTCCGGCGTCGAACCGGACACGATGCCGGCGCCGGCCCGCAGCCAGGCCCGGCCGTTCTCGCTGTAGACGGCGCGCAGCACCAAGGCGGCGTCCATCGCCCCGTCGTGTGAGACAGCGAGGACGGCTCCGGCGTAGAGCCCTCGGGGCTCCTCAAGTCTGGCGATCGCGTCGACGGCCGCCGGCTTGGGGATGCCGGAGGCGGTCACGCCGGGAAACAGCGCGTCGAGCGCGTCCCAGCCGGTGCGGCCGGGCGCCAGCTCACCGCTGACACTTGATCCCAGGTGCTGCACGCTGCCGCGTTCCTTCACCGCCATGAAGCCGGTGACCCGGACCGTGCCGGGCACGCACACCCGGTACAGCTCGTCCTGCGACGCGCGTACGGATACCGCGTGCTCGAAGATCTCCTTGGGGTCGTTCTCCAGCTCGCGGCGGGTCCGCGAGTCCACGTTCTCACCTTGGCCGAAGGCGCGCGTGCCGGCGAGTGGCTGGGTCGTCACCGTGCCGTGCCCGTCGACGCTCGCCAGCACCTCGGGACTGAACCCGGCGGCCTGGAAGCCTTCCAGGTCGAGGAGGAACGAGCGGGCCGGGGTGTTGGCGGCACGGCCGCACGCGTACGTCGCGACGACGTCGACGGGGAACGGGATCGGCAGCCGCCGGGAGACGATGACCTTCTCGTAGAGCCCGGCGTCGATCTCGGAGATCGCCTGGGCGACCCGCGACCTGTAGAGGTCGCCGCCGGTGCGTACGTCGACCGGCGACGGCGACGACGGCGATCCGGGGACGACCTGGCCGGACAGCAGCTCGGCGACCCGCTCGGCCTCCTCGGCGTCCGTGCTCACCACCAGCGCGCGCCCCGCCTCGACGCGCACCTCGGTGCGCGGCACGACCAGGTGGGCGAGCCTGCCCGCCGGGGCGAGCGCGGCGAACTCGAACGCGATCCAGCCGTAGGCGTTCCACACCGGCCACGGGGCGGTCCGCAGCGCCGCCTCCAGCGCCGCGGCCGGTCGGCCCGACCACGGCTCGTCGAACCGGTCCACCGGATCGAGCGGGTCCAGTGCGTGCAACGGGTCCAGCGGGTCCAGGGGGTCCGGCGCGTGCCCGGGGCCGGCGGAGGCCGGGGAGGGGGCGTCCAGCCAGCGGCTGCGGACGACTCCGGGTTCGAGGATCACCTCACCCGCCACCCCGCCCGCGAAGGTCCACAGGCCCGGCCGCTCGTACACGACGTAGTCGTCGAACAGCCCGGACCGGGCCAGGTGGGTGACCAGGCGCAACGGGTCGGCCGCGCTCTCGACGACTATCTCCGTGCGCGTCTGATCCGTGCGGACACCAGAGGACAAGGAACCCACCCCTTTATGAAACCGGACAACTTCCAGCAATTTAGGTAAGGCTAACCTTGTGTGGATTTAAGAGGCAAGGCTAACCTAAGTCGCGATGCGGGACAGAGTGCCCGACCCCCGGCCACTAAGGACGTTGAGCGTGCGGGAACAGCGGCAGGACGTCGCGCAGCGGCGCGAACTGATGCGGCGGATGATGACCGAGGCGGGGCTCGGACCCGGCAGGGACCGGATCACCCCACGCGCCGGTGACGGCCCCGCCCCGCTGTCGTACGCGCAGCAGAGCATGTGGCTGCACCACCGGACGTTCCCCTCCAGCCCCGCCTACAACGTCTGCCTGCTGGTACGCATGTCGGGCGAGCTCGACCCCGAGGCGCTCCGCGAGGCGCTGCGCGCGCTCCTGCGCAGGCACGCCGTGCTGCGCACCGTCTACGACGAGAACGACGACGGTACGCCGATGCAGTGCGTCCTCGCCGACGACTCCCTCGACCTGCCGGTGCGTGACCACGTGGAGGACGACGCCGAGGCGTACGCCGAGCGGCTCGCGGCGCTCCCCTTCGACCTGCGCGCAGAGCGGCCGATCCGGCTCGAACTGCTCAGGCTCGGCATCGACGATTACGCCCTGGTCCTGGTCGTGCACCACATCGCCTGGGACGGCATGACCTGGGGTTCGCTCTCACGGGACCTGTCGGCCCTGTACCGCGCGGCCGTCTCCGGTGAGCCGGACGGCCTGCCCACGCTCACCGTCCACTATCCCGACTACGCCGACTGGGAGCAGAACCGCCCGCACCCGGCCGAGGAGATGGACTACTGGCGGCGGCGCCTCGACCCGCCGCCCGCGCCCCTGGACCTGCCCGCCGACCGCCCGCGCGGCGCGACCGCCTCCGAGCGCGGCGGACGCAGGGCCCGCCGCTTCGACGACACCGTCACCGACGGCATGCGGAAACTGGCCGCCGGGGAGAACCTCACCCCGTACATGGTGATGCTCGCCGCCCACGCCGTGCTCCTGCACCGCTACACCGGCGCGACCGACATCGCGATCGGTTCGGCGGTTATGAACCGCGAGCACACCGAGATCGAGCGGCTGGCCGGGAACTTCGGCAACACCCTCGTGCTGCGCACCGACCTGTCCGGCGCGCCCACCTTCCGCGAGGTCCTGCGCCGGGTCCGCGACACCTGCACCGAGGGGTTCGCGCACCGGACACTGCCCTACGACACGATCGTGCGGGAGCTGCGGCCCGCCCGCAGGCGCGGCGGCTCGCCGTTCTTCGACACCATGCTGCTCTTTCTCGCCCAGGAGATCGGTGACCTGGACCTACCGGGCGTCACCACGAGCTGGACGCACATCCACAACGGCACCACCCACTTCGACCTGTCGCTGGAGGCATTCGTCAGGCCCCAGGGGATGACCGTCGAGGCCACCTTCCGTCGCGAGCTGTTCGACGACGAGCGCATCGACGCGCTCCTCGGCCATCTGGAGACGCTGCTCGGCGACGCGGTGAGCCGCCCGGACCGGCGGATCGCCGACCTGAAGCTGCTCGGTGCGGCCGAGGCGGCCCTGCTGGAGGAGTGGAACGACACCGCGCGGCCCGTCGAGGACACGACGGTGACCTCCCTGTTCGAGGAGCAGGCCGCCCGCACTCCCGGCGCGGTCGCCGTCGAGGGCACTGGCGATGGCACTGGCGGGGCCACGCTCACCTACGCCGAGCTGGACCTGCGGGCCTCGGCCCTCGCCCGGGTGCTGCGCGAGCGCGGCGCGGGACCCGGCCGGGTCGTCGCCCTGGCCCTGCCCCGCACCCCCGACCTGGTGGTCGCGCTGCTCGCCGTGCTGAAGTCCGGCGCCGCCTACCTGCCGCTGGACCTGGAGCACCCGGCCGACCGGATCGCCTACATGATCCGGGACGCCGCCCCGCTCTGCGCGATCGCGACCCCGGAGACGGCCGCCCTCATCCCACGGGGAACCGAGACGCTGACACCCCAGACGCTGACAACCGAGACTCTGACGCCGGGCGGCGCGCTCGGCCCCGCCCATGTCCCCCCGGTGCTCGCCGCCCCCCGCGCCGAGGCGCCGACACCGGACGACACGTTCCCCGACGCGCCCCCCGGAACATCCTCCGAGCCGACCGCAGGCCAGGAGCCGTATCCGGTCCGAGGCGGCGACCTGGCGTACGTCATCTACACCTCGGGTTCGACCGGCCGGCCCAAGGGCGTGGCCGTCCCGCACACCGCGCTCACCGCGTTCCTGCTCACCATGAGGGAGCGTCTCGCCCTGGACGCCGCCGACCGGCTGGTCGCGGTGACCACGATCGCGTTCGACATCGCCGCGCTGGAGCTGTACGTGCCGCTGATCAGCGGCGCGACCGTCGTGCTCGCCGGTCGCGAGAGCGTGCGTGACCCGGCGGCGCTGGGCGCGCTGCTCACCGGGGCGACGATCGTCCAGGGCACCCCGTCACTGCTGGGCTCGCTGGACCCGGCCGCGCTGCGCGGGCTGCGGGTGCTCGTCGGCGGTGAGGCCCTTCCGGCGGCGCTCGCCGGCACCCTCCGCGCGGTGGCGGCGTCGGCCGTCAACGTGTACGGGCCGACCGAGGCGACGATCTGGGCGACCTCCGCCGAGCTGCCGTCCTCGGGGATCGGCAGGCCGTTCCCCAACACCCGCGCCTACGTCCTGGACGCCGCGCTGCGCCCCGCCCCGATCGGTGTCCCCGGCGAGCTCTACCTCGCCGGGACGCAGCTGGCGCGCGGCTACGCGGGCAGGCCGGACCTCACCGCGGAACGCTTCCTCGCCGACCCCTTCGGCCCGCCGGGCGAGCGCATGTACCGCACCGGCGACCTGGCACGCCGGTGCCGCGACGGATCGCTGGAATACCTGGGACGCACCGACGACCAGGTGAAGATCCGCGGGTTCCGCATCGAGCCCGCCGAGGTGCAGGCCGTGCTCGCCGCCCACCCCGGCGTCGTCCAGGCCGCCGTCGTGGTCCGCGAGGACGCGCCCGGCGAGAAGCGGCTCGTCGCGTACGTGGTGCCGGACGGAGACCTCGATGACCTCGAGGAGGCGGACCTTCGGGCGACGGCGGCCGAGGCGCTGCCCGAGTACATGCTTCCCTCGGCGATCGTCCGGCTTGAGGCACTGCCTCGTACCGTCAACGGCAAGCTCGACCGGGCCGCGCTGCCCGCGCCCGAGGCGCGGGTGTCGAGCCGAGGTCCGCGCGACGACCGAGAGGCGGCGCTGTGCGCGGTCTTCGCCGAGACCCTCGGCCTGCGCACCGTGGGCATCGACGACGACTTCTTCGCCCTGGGCGGCCACTCCCTGCTGGCCACCCGCCTCGCCGGGCGGGTGCGCGCCGCGCTCGACGCCGAGCTCACCATCGCCGACGTCTTCGAGGCGCCCACGGTCGCCACGCTCGCGCCCAGGCTGGTACGGGGGACCCGGCCGAGGGTCCGCGACGTGAGCAGGCCCGAGATCGTGCCCGCCTCTCCCGCCCAGCGCGGCTTCTGGTTCGAGGAACGCCTGCGCGGCCCCTCGGCCGCCGACGCGCTGCCGCTGGGCCTGCGCCTGTACGGGCCGGTTGACGTCGACGCGCTGCGCGCCGCGTTCGCCGACGTCGTCACCCGGCACGAGGCGCTGCGCACCCTGCTGGAGGAGGGCCCCGACGGGCTGCCGGTCCAGCGCGTCCTCGACACCTTCGAGGTCGCCTTCGACGTGGTGGACGCGCGCGGCCGGCCGGAGGAACGGGTGCGCGCGGCCGAGACGAGGGCCGCCTCGCACGTCTTCGACCTCGGGACCGACCTGCCCATCCGGGCCACCCTGCTGCGGGTCCGTGCCGAGGAGTCCGTGCTGGTGATACTCCAGCACCACGCCGCCGCCGACGAGTGGTCGTTCACCCCGCTGCTCGCCGACCTGTCACGCGCCTACGCCGCCCGCAGGACGGGCACCGCGCCCGACTGGGCGCCGCTGCCCGTGCGGTACGCCGACTACGCCGTCTGGCGGAACGAGTCCCCGGCTCCCGCGGACCGGCTCGACTTCTGGGAACGGACACTGCGCGGGCTGCCCGAGGAGAGCACGCCACCTGCCGACCGGCCCCGCCCCGCCGAGGCGAGCCACCGGGGCGGGCTGGTACCGTTCCGGCTGCCTTCGGCCGGGGCGCGACGGCTCGCCCTGGAGACCGGCACCAGCGTCTTCATGGTCCTGCACGCCGCCGTCGCCGCGCTCCTGCACCGGGCCGGAGCGGGCGACGACGTGGCGCTCGGCTCGCCCGTCGCGGGCCGTACCGACGCGGACCTCGCGGACCTGGTCGGCGTGTTCGTCAACCTCGTCGTGCTGCGCACCGACCTGACCGGCGACCCCACCTTCACCGAACTCCTGGAGCGGGTCCGCCGCACCGACCTGGCCGCGTTCTCCAACGCGGACGTGCCGTTCGAGCAGGTGGTGGAGCGGCTCGCCCCCGAACGCTCGCTCGCCCGCAGCCCGCTGTTCCAGGTGATGATCGTCCATCAGCGGCTGGAGGACGTCCGGCTGCGGCTGCCCGGCGTGCGCGCGGAACCGTTCCTTCCCGAGACCGGCGGCGTCAAGTTCGACCTGGACGTCTACTTCGCCGAGGGCGAGGAACTGATCGAGGGGTTCGTCGCCTACGCCACGGACCTCTTCGACGCCGAGACCGTCACCGGCATGATCGCCGACCTCGGCGAACTGCTCGACCGAGTCACCGAGGATCCGGCGCGGCGCCTGTCGTCGCTCCGCGCCCCGCTCGGGCCACTCGCGGGACCCGGCCCCGTGGACGAGTTCGCCCCGCTCACCGTCGCCCAGCGGATCGAGGCGCAGGTGGCGCGCACCCCGCACGCCACCGCCGTCGTCTGCGGTGACGTCCGCAGTGATGTCTGTGGCGACGGCGGGATCACGCTCAGCTACGCCGAGCTCGACGAGCGCGCCGAGGCCCTCGCCGACCGGCTCGCCGCGGCGGGGGCGGGTCCCGAGGAGATCGTCGCGATCGCGCTGCCCCGCTCGGCCGAGTTCGTCGTCGCCCTGCTCGCCGTGCTCAAGACCGGCGCGGCCTACCTGCCGATCGACACGACCTACCCACGCTCCAGGATCGACCTGATGCTCGACACCGCCGGGCCCCTGCTCGTCCTCGGCGCAGACGAGCCACCATCGGACGCCCCGCCTCGCGCGAGGACTCCGATCCTCCCCGACCACCCCGCGTACGTGATCTTCACCTCGGGGTCCACCGGGACCCCGAAGGCCGTCGTCGGCACCCAGCGGGCCCTGGCCAACCGGCTCGCCTGGGGTGCGGACCTCGCCACCGTCGGCGTGCGGGTCGCCAAGAGCTCACCGGCCTTCATCGACGGCAGCACCGAGCTGCTCGGCGGCCTCGTCGCCGGCGACACCGTCGTCGTCGCGGACGACGACACCGCCACCGACGCGGTCGCCCTCGCCGAGCTGATCCATCGCCACGGTGTGAACCTGGTGACGGTCGTGCCGAGCCTGCTGGCCGCGCTCATGGAGAACGAGGAGAGGGAGAAGACGGGGGAGGCCGCACGCGACGAACGGCCCGGAGAAAACGGTGAGCCCGGGGAGAGCGCGCGCAACGGGGAAGTCGGAGAAGCCGAGGAGCCTCGGGAGTATCGGGAGCCCGGGAAGAGCGCGCCGAGCGGGAGGCTCGGCTCGGTGACCACCTGGGTGAGCAGCGGCGAGGCGCTGCCCGCCACCCTGGCCCGGCGGGTCCCCGCCCGGCTGGTCAACCTGTACGGCTGCTCGGAGGCGGCCGGGGACAGCCTGATCGCCGAGGGCGGCGGCGGACTGGTCCCGATCGCCAACACCGTGGCGTACGTCCTGGACGCCGGGCTCCGCGAGGTCGCGGTCGGTGAGCTCTACCTCGCCGGGGACGGCCTGGCGCGCGGGTATCTCAAGGACCCGGCCCGCACCGCCGAGCGGTTCGTGGCCAGCCCCTTCGGCCCGCCGGGATCGCGGCTCTACCGCACCGGCGACCGGGTGCGCCGCCGCCGCGACGGCGGCCTGGACTTCCTGGGCCGGGCCGACGACCAGGTCAAGATCCGAGGCTTCCGCGTCGAACCGGGAGAGGTCGAGGCGGTGCTCGCCGCACAGCCCGGCGTGCGCCAGGCGGCCGTGGCGGCCCGCTCGGGGCCGCGCCTCGTCGGCTACGTCGTGGGTGACCCCGGTTCCGAACCCGACCTCGACGCGCTGCGGCTCCGGCTCGAAGAGATCCTGCCGGATCACCTCGTCCCCGCCGTGCTCGTCGGCCTCGACCGGCTGCCGCGCACTCCCAACGGCAAGCTCGACCGCCGCGCGCTGCCCGAGCCCGCCGTCCGCGAGGGCAGGGCGCCGCGAACCGGCACCGAGCGCGCCGTCGCCCGGCTCGTCGCCGAGACCCTCGGGCGGGACGGCGTCAACGCCGACGACGACTTCTTCCGCACCGGTGGCGACAGCATCAGCGCGGCCCTGCTGGTGGGACGTGCCCGCCGGGCCGGGTTCCCCTTCGCCGTCCGTGACGTCTTCCGGCTGCGTACCGTCGAGGCCCTGGCCAAGGTCGCGGACCTTTCCCGACCGCCCGCCGAGGTCGTGGCGGACGGTCCGGTGCGGGCGCGGGCCGAGCTGCCGCTCTCGCCTTTGCAGGAAGGACTGCTCTTCCACCTGATGCTGGCCGGTGGGGACCGCGACATCTACGTCCAGCAGGCCGTGGTGACCCTGGCGGGGCCGGTCGATCCCGACCGGCTGGCCGGAGCCGCGCGCGAGGTGCTGCTGAAGTTCCCCAACCTGCGGGCCGGATTCCGCACCGACGGCGGCCGCAGCGTGCAGTTCGTCCCCGAACGCTTCGAGGTCGACTGGACCTACGCCGAGACCGGTGACCAGCGGGCGCTGGAGGAGTTCGTCGAGGCCCAGCGCGCCCGGCCGTTCGTCCCCGGCGAGCCGCCGCTGATCCGCTTCGCGCTGGCCAGGGTGGGCGAGGACGACTTCCGGCTGGTGCTCACCTCCGAGCTGATCCTGCTGGACGGCTGGTCGGGCGGCCTGCTCGTCACCTCGCTGCTGGAGTTCTACACCGACGCCGGCGCCGAGCGCGCCCGGCCCGTGACCCCCTTCCACGCCTACCTCGACTGGGTGAACGGGCAGGACCGGCAGGCCACGATCAAGACGTGGGGCCGTGCCCTCGAAGGGCTCGACGAGCCGACCCTGCTGCGGCCGGACCTGATCGACCGGCCCGCCGACCTCACCACCGCGGGGGAGATCCACCGTGCGCTTCCCGACGGCCTCGCCGCCCGGCTCGACGCCCGCGCCCGCGAGTCCGGCCTCACCCTCGGCACCCTGTACGAGAGCGCCTGGGGGCTGCTCCTGACCGCGCTCACCGGCCGCGACGACGTGGTCTTCGGCGTCTCGGTGTCCGGCCGCCACCCCGACGTCGACGGCGTCGAGTCCGTCGTCGGCCTGCTGTTCAACACCGTCCCGGTCCGGATGCGCGCCTCGGCGGCCGATCCGCTGCGCACCGTCCTGGAACGGGTGCAGACGTTCACCTCGGAGCTGTTCGACCATTCCTACGTCGCGCTCGCCGACGTGCAGCGGGTGGCGGGCCTCGGGACCCTCTTCGACACCCTCTTCGTGTTCCAGAACTTCCCCGGCATGCCCACCGGACGCGGCTTCGGCCCCGGCGGCGACGTGCGGGTGACCGGCCGTCAGGTGCGCGACGCGACCCACTACCCGCTCACCATGGTCGTCGAGCCCGGCGCCGGCCTGCGGGTCATGTATCGGGGCGACGCCTTCACCGAGACCGAGGCGAGGCGTCTCACCGACCGGTACGTACGCCTCCTGGAGACCGTCGCCGCCGAACCCGACACCCCCTGCCACCGGCTCGACCCGCTCCTGCCCGACGAGCACGACCGGCTGCGCCGCGACTGGGCCGAGGCCGAACGGTCCGTCCCCGACCTCACCATCGCCGAACTCCTCGCCGAGCAGGCCACGCGCACCCCGGACGAGCTCGCCCTGGTCTCCCAGCCGGACACGCGACTCACCTACGCCGAGCTGGACGCCGCCGCCAACCGCCTCGCCCGGCTGCTGAAGGCGCACGGCGCGGGCCCGGAACGGGTGGTCGCCCTCGCCCTGCCCCGCTCCGCCGAGATGGTCGTCGCGCTGTTCGCGGTGCTCAAGACGGGCGCCGCCTACCTTCCCCTGGAGCTGGACTACCCGGCCGAGCGGCTCGACTTCATGCTGGCCGACGCCGCCCCGGTCTGCCTGGTCTCGCACCGCGACATCGCCGCCGGGCTGGCGAACCCCGGCGCCTCGATCCCGCTCGACGACCCCGCCGTACGGGAGACGCTGGCGGGCCTGCCCGGCACCGGGCTGACGGACGAGGAACTGCCCGGCTTCGGCAGGGACGCGCCGGGACGGCTGGAGCACCCGGCATATGTGATCTACACCTCGGGGTCGACCGGACGTCCCAAGGGGGTGGTCACCCCCTACCGAGGTCTGACCAACATGCAGTTCAACCACCGGGCCAACATCTTCGACCCGGTGGTGGCCTCGGCCGGACGGCGGCTGCGGATCGCGCACACCGTGTCGTTCTCCTTCGACATGTCGTGGGAGGAACTCCTCTGGCTCATCGAGGGCCACGAGGTGCACGTCTGCGACGAGGAGCTGCGGCGCGACGCCGAGGCGCTCACCGAATACCTGCGGCGTCACCGCGTCGACGTCGTCAACGTGACGCCGACCTACGCCCAGCAGCTCCTGGAGGAGGGGCTGCTGGACGGCGAGCACCGCCCGCCGCTCGTGCTGCTGGGCGGCGAGGCCGTCCCGGCCGCCGTGTGGGACCGGCTCGCGGAGGCCGAGGGGGTGCTGGGCTACAACCTCTACGGCCCGACCGAGTACACCATCAACACGCTGGGCGGCGGGACCGAGGACAGCGCCACCCCCACGGTCGGCAGGCCGATCTGGAACACCCGGGGCTACGTGCTCGACGGCTGGCTGCGCCCGGTACCGCCCGGCACGCCGGGAGAGCTCTACATCTCCGGGGCGGGTCTGGCCAGGGGCTACCTCGACCGGCCGGGCCTGACCGCCGAGCGGTTCGTCGCCGACCCGTTCGGCGGCGGCCGGATGTATCGCACCGGAGACCTCGTACGGGTGCGCCGGGACGGCAACATCGACTTCCTCGGCCGTACCGACGAGCAGGTGAAGATCCGCGGTTACCGGGTCGAGCTGGAGGAGGTCGAGACCGCGCTCGCCGCCGAGCCGGGTGTGGGGCAGGCCGCCGTTGTCGCTGTCGGTACCGAGGTGCCCGGCGTGAAGCGCCTCATCGGCTACGTGGTGCCCGACGGAGCCGCGCGGCCCGACGCCGAGCGCGAGCACCTGGCCGAGTGGCGGCAGATCTACGACGCCGAGTACACCGAGATCGGCACCGCCGTCCACACCGAGGACTTCGCGGGCTGGGACAGCAGCTACGACGGGTCACCGATCCCGCTGGAGCACATGCGCGAGTGGCGTGACACCACCGTGGCCCGTGTCGAGGCCCTCGGCCCTCGGCGGGTGCTGGAGATCGGCGTCGGCACCGGCCTGCTGCTGTCGCGGCTCGCCCCCGGCTGCGACGAGTACTGGGGCACCGACTTCGCGGCGCCCGTCATCGCCAAGCTCCGGGCCGACCTCGGCCCCGGCTCGCCGGTACGCCTGAGCTGCCAGGCCGCGCACGACACCACCGGCCTGCCCGCGGGCCACTTCGACACGATCGTCGTCAACTCCGTGGTCCAGTACTTCCCGAGCGCCGGATACCTCGCCGACGTGATCGCCGCCGCGATGGACCTGCTCGCCCCCGGTGGCGCGTTGTTCGTGGGCGACGTGCGTGACCTGCGGTCGGTGCGCTGCCTGCACGCGGCGATCCGGCTCGGCCGGGGCGACGACGACGGTTCCGGTGTCGGTACGGCGGCGATCGACCGGGCCGTGCGGATGGAGAAGGAGCTCCTGCTCGACCCCGCGTTCTTCACCGCCCTCGGCCTGGCCACGCGGGTGGAGATCCGCACCAAGCGGGGCGTCCACCACAACGAGCTCAGCAGGCACCGCTACGACGTGACCCTCTGGAAGTCACCCGCCGCGAACCCCACCGCGAACCTTGCCGTGAACCCCGCCGCGAACCTCGCCGCGCGGACCGGCGCACCGCTCGACCTACAGACCGACCCGCGGACCGGTGCGCGTCCGGTCGCGTCGCCCGCGGGGACCACGGTCGTGGACTGGGCGGGGATGGAGGACCTGACGGCCCGCCTCGCCGCTCGCTCCGGGCCGCTGCGGGTGCGTGCCATCCCCGACCCCAGGCTTTCGGCCGAACTCGCCGCGCTGCGCGCGCTGGAGGGCGGCGCCCCGCACCGGGAGGCGCGCGAGCTGCTCCAGGACCCCCCGAGAGGGATCGAGCCCGAACTGATGTACGCGCTCGATGCCGGTGTGGTGACCACCCCGTCGGACGAGATCGGCCACTACGACGCCGTCTTCGGCGGAGGGGCCGCCTTTCTCCCCGCGGACCCGGAGCGCGGGCCCGCGTCCTACGCGAACAACCCGGCGGCGGCCCGCGACCACGGGGCGCTCGCCGCGCGAGTGCGCGAAGGACTCAGGAGGCGGCTGCCCGGCTACATGGTGCCGAGCGCGGTCGTCACGCTGGACGCGCTGCCGCTCACCGTCAACGGCAAGCTGGACCGGCGGGCGCTGCCCGCCCCCGACCGGCAGGGGCCGCGCGGGTCGGGGCGCGCGGCCAGGACCGCCGTGGAACACCTGCTGTGCACCCTGTTCGGTGAGGTGCTCGACGTCCCCGGCGTCGGCGTGGACGACGACTTCTTCGACCTGGGCGGGCACTCGCTGCTGGCGACCCGGCTCGTCGGCAGGGTCCGCGCGGTGCTGCGCACCGAGCTCGCGATCCGTGACCTGTTCGAGGCGCCGAACGTCGCCGAGCTGACCACCCGGCTGCACGACAGGGCCGGTGTCACGCTCAGGCCCCCGCTGGTGCCGGGAAAACGGCCGGAGCGCGTCCCGCTGTCGTACGCGCAGCGCAGGCTCTGGCTGCTCGACCAGATCCTGCGCGAGGACGACGGGCCGCGCGAGGCGTACCACCTGCCGCTGGCCGTGCACCTGAGCGGCGAGCTGGACGTGGACGCGCTGCGGGCCGCGATCGGCGACGTGACGGCGCGGCACGAGAGCCTGCGTACCGTCTTCGCCGAGCACGAGGGGGTGCCCTACCAGCGGATCCTGCCGCCCGAGGCCGCGCGTCCCGTCTTGGAGATCACCACCTGCTCGCCCGAGGAGGTGATCGCGCGGCCGTTCGACCTCGCCACCGAGATCCCGTTGCGAGTCGCGCTCATTCCCGCGAGGTCCGCGAGGTCCGCGAGGTCCGCCGAGGCCGTGGAGGCTGTGGAGGCCGCGAGGTCCGCCGAGTTCACGGAAACCGAAGAGCTCACGAGGGCCGAGGTGTTCGGGGGAACCGCGGAATCGGACGGGGAGGAGGAGCACCTACTGCTCGCCGTCTTCCATCACATCGCGTTCGACGAGTGGTCGTTCGGGCCGTTCGCCAGGGATGTGGCGCGCGCCTACGCCGCGAGGCTGGAGGGAAGGGCGCCGGACGAGGGGCCGGACGGCACGCCGGGGTGGAAGCCGCCCGCCGTGCAGTACGCCGACTACACGCTCTGGCAGCGTGAGCTGCTCGGTGACCCCGCCGACCCGGGCAGCCCGCACGCCCGCCAGCTCGCCTACTGGACCGGGGCCCTGGCGGGCATGCCGGAGGAGATCCCGCTGCCGGTGGACCGGCCCAGGCCCGCCACCGTCGGCCAGCGCGGCGGGTCCACGACCAGGCGGCTGCCGCCTCCGCTGGTCGGGCGGCTCCGCGAGCTGGCGCGCGATGCCCAGGTGAGCATGTTCATGGTCTGCCAGAGCGCGGTCGCCGCGCTGTTGCACCGCACGGGAGCGGGGGAGGACATCCCGCTGGGCAGCCCGGTCGCGGGTCGTACCGACGAGGCGGCCGGTGATTTGGTCGGCTTCTTCGTCAACACGCTCGTACTGCGCGCCGACACCTCGGGGGACCCCTCCTTCGCCGAACTGCTCGCCCGGGTCCGTGACACCGACCTGGCCGGGCTCGCCAACCAGGACCTGCCGTTCGAGGTGCTCGTCGAGGCCCTGCGGCCACCTCGGGTCCCCGGCCGCAACCCGCTGTTCCAGGTGATGGTCGGCTATGAGAACCAGTCGATGGGCGACGTGCGCTTTCCCGGGCTGCGGCAGCGGGAGGCGCTCTTCAGCCCGCCCGCGGCGAAGTTCGATCTCGACTTCATCTTCCGGGAGAGGGGGGAGGGGCTCCATCTGGTCGTCGACTACTCGGCCGACCTGTTCGACCGGGCCACGATCGACACGATGATCGAGGCGCTCGTCGGCGTGCTGGAGACCGTCGCGGCCGACCCCGGGACGCGTCTGAGCGACCTGCCCGTGACGCTCACGGCCCGTACGGTCACCGGCCACGGACACGGCGGCGCCGACGGTGGCGGTGGCGCGACTCGGCGCGACGACGACCGCGAGGCGATGCTGTGCAGGGCGTTCGCCGAGGTCCTGGAGGTGGACGCGGTCGGCCCGCACGACAACTTCTTCGACCTGGGCGGGCACTCGCTGCTCGTCATGGGGTTGGTGCGCCGCATCCGGCGGGAGCCGGGATGCGGCGGAGTGAAGGTCGCGACGCTCATGACGGCCCAGACCGTCGCGGAACTCCTGAATCACCTGGAATGAGGCGCTTCCCCCAATCGCCAAAGCTTGTTAACTTAGGCGAGGCTAACCTAACTCTTAGTGCCCTCTCGGGCCTCGGAAGGACACCCATACCCATGCGCGACACGATGCGCCGCCTGGCCGCGACCGGAACGCTGCTGCTCGGCCTCGGCCTGGTGGGCGCGTGCGCCGGTGAGAGCGGCGGAGCCGGACAGCCCGCCGCGAACGCCCCCGCGGCCCAGGCCGCCCCCGGATTCCCGGTCACCATCACGCACAAACTCGGAACCACCACGATCGAATCCGCCCCCCAGCGCATCGTCGCCCTCGGCGAGGCCGACCAGGACACCCTGCTCGCCCTGGGCGTGCAGCCCGTCGCCATGGCGGAGCTCACCGGTATCCAGGACGACGGGCTCACCCCCTGGAGCGCCCCGAAGCTCTCCGGCACCGCGCCGACGCTGCTGAAGGCCGGGGAGGCGGGCTTCTCGCTGGAGCAGATCGCCGCGCTCGAACCCGACCTGATCCTCGCGGGCGGCGACTACTACATCGACAAGGAGTACGCCAACCTCTCCCAGCTCGCGCCGACCACCGCCTACGAGACCGGTCCCGCGGAGGACTCCTGGCAGACGGTGGCCCGCCAGGTCGCCAAGGCGGTCGGCAGGACGGACGAGGGGGAGAGGCTCGTCGCCGACGTCGAGGCGAAGATCGCCTCGGTGAAGACCGCCCACCCCGAGCTGGCCGGTAAGAAGTTCGCGCTGACCAGCGTCTTCCCTTCGGGGAACATCGGCGTGATGAAGTCCGACACCGACATCAGCGTCAAGCTGCTGGGCCAGTTCGGGCTCGCGCTGCCCGAAGAGATCAAGGCGCTTCCCGGGGAGGGCTTCGCGGCCGAGCTGAGCATGGAGAAGGTGAAGGTCCTCGACGTCGACCTGCTGCTCAGCCACTACAACGACGACGCCGCCACGCAGCGGAAGATCGAGGCCGGCAAGCTGTTCGCCGGCCTCGACGTGGTCAGGCGCGGCTCGTACGTGCCGCTGGACCTCAAGGCGTTCTGGCCGCTGCGCACACCGACGCCGCTCGCGGTCCCCTACGTGATCGACCAGGTCGTGCCCCAGCTCGCCAAGGCGGCCAAGGCCGCGGACGCCGCCTGAAACACCCCCGTTCCACACCGCCCCCGCCGCCGTCCCGGCCGCGGGGGACCACCCCTTCAGCACGTGAGAGGCGAACATGTCGAGCCCGGTCTATGACGTCGTGGGCATCGGTTTCGGCCCTTCCAACCTCGCGCTCGCGGTGGCCCTGGAGGAGGAGTACGGCTCCGGCGTGAACGCGGTCTTCTTCGAGAGGCAGCCGAGGTTCGGCTGGCACCGCGACATGCTCATCGAGGGCGCCACGATGCAGGTCCACTTCCTCAAGGACCTGGTCACCCTGCGCAACCCCGCCAGCCCCTACTCCTTCCTATCCTATCTCCAGGAGAAGGGGAGACTGGTCGACTTCATCAACCACAAGACCATGTTCCCCACCCGGCTGGAGTTCCATGACTACCTGGAGTGGACCGCGGCCTCCTTCGCCGGCCTGGTGCGCTACGACTCCGAGGTCGTCGCGGTGCGTCCGCACGACGACGACACCCTTGAGGTCGTCGTGCAACACGGCGACGAGCTGCACACCTGCCTGGCCCGCAACCTCGTGATCGCGGTCGGACTCGACCCCGTACTCCCCGAAGGGGTACGGCAGGGCGAGCGGATCTGGCACACCGAGGAACTGCTGACCCGGCTCGAAACCCTCGGCGGGCGCGAGCCCACACGGTTCGTCGTGGTCGGTGCCGGGCAGAGCGCGGCCGAGGCCGTCGAGCACCTGCACCGGACCTACCCGTCGGCGGAGGTCTGCGCGGTCTTCACCCGGTACGGCTACTCGCCGGCCGACGACAGCCCCTTCGCCAACCGCATCTTCGACCCGCAGGCCGTCGACCACTTCTTCACCGCGCCCGAGGAGGTGAAGCACATGCTGCTCGCCTACTCCCGCAACACCAACTACTCGGTGGTGGACCTCGATCTCATCGACGAGCTCTACCGGCGCTCCTACGCCGAGAAGGTCGCCGGGGTCCAGCGGCTGCGCATGCTGAACGCCTCCCGCCTGCTCGGTGTGCACGACGACGGCGACACCGCCCGCGTCCGGGTGTGCTTCCTGCCCACGGGCGAGGTGAGCGCGATCGAGGCCGACGCGGTCGTCTGCGCCACCGGCTACCGCGAGCGCGACCCGCGAGACCTGCTCGGCGAGGCGGGCGAGCACTGCCTCACGGGGGAGAAGGGCGAA
Source organism: Streptosporangium sp. NPDC049046 (assembly GCF_040649155.1). Lineage (NCBI taxonomy): Bacteria > Bacillati > Actinomycetota > Actinomycetes > Streptosporangiales > Streptosporangiaceae > Streptosporangium > Streptosporangium sp. NPDC049046. The sequence goes on from NZ_JBEZEZ010000015.1 coordinate 181,590, forward strand.
CTGAGAGTGGAGCGCGACTACCGGGTCGCCACCGCTCCCGGGTGGACCTGGGGTGTCTACCTCCAGGGGGCGACCGAGGGCACCCACGGGATCGCCTCCTCGCTGCTGTCCATGACCGCCGTCCGCACCGGGGAGATCGTGCGCTCCATCGCCCGGCGCTCGGCGCAGGTCCCCCAGGGAGCCGAGTCGTGACCGCCCGTATGTGGCCTGCGGTCTCAGGGGCGTCCCGACACGAGGGTGAGCGGCTACGTGACTCTGTGTATTTATTTGACTACCTTTGGTGGCGTTGTGTTCCATAGGTAACCGGGGAGAGTCATGAATACCTTGATCCGCAGTGCCGGTATCGGCCTGGCAGGGGCGGTTCTGGCCGGCACCGGCCTGTTCGGCCTGCTTCCCATGACCGCCGCCCACGCCGGGTCGCCCGCCGTGTCGCCCCAGGTCACACCGGCGGCGGCGGTCTGCTCGGACACGGGTGACGATCGCTGGATCTGCTTTCTACGCTACTGCGACAGCTATTACTGCTATTACGACTGCTATCCGACCCTGACCGCGCGCAACATGGGGGAGAAGCCTTCCGAGACCGTCCGTGTTCCCAAGCCCGAGGGGAAACCTCCCACACAGATCACCAGGCCCTGACCGGGTGAGCCGCGCGGCGGCGGACCGTGGACCGGATCCGCGTGGCCGTGCCGTCCACACCGCGAGGGCTCGCGGTGTGGACGGAGGCTCCGCCTTGGCTCAGGGGTGCAGGGCGAGCCCCTTGAGCACCTTGTCGACCCCGTTGCGCGGCCCGTGCACCGCGAGCCCGACCAGGCGAAGCCTGTCGGAGGGCACAGCGCGCACCGCGGCCCGGTTGTCCTCGTCGTGGTCGGTCTTGAACAGTTCCTCCGTGTACAGGGCCACCTCCAGCCCGCGTGCCAGCGCGCGGGCGTGCGCCGCGGCGAGGCCGGGTTCGTCCGCGGCGTAGACCAGGACGGGCTGTCGGAACATCGCCAGATAACGGTTGCCTGACCCGTCGGCGTACGGTTCGCCCATCACCTCGGGCCCGCCGCCCGCCACACCGCTGGCCAGGAACGCGGTGACGTTGAGCTTCTGCCAGACGGCGAGGTCCGCACGCACCACAATGCCGATCTTCGTGTCGAAACGCATGCCAGGCAGCATCGCCGCAACCGCCTCGCCGGGGCTTGAACGCTCGTGCGGCGCGAGAATGGGTCCATGTCCGGTGACTGGTCGCGCTACTGGCGCTCGCCCCGGCTGGGGCTGGAGGCGATGCACGCCCACTTCGAGCGGCACACCTACCACCGGCACAGTCACGAGACCTACTCCTTCGGGATCACCGACGACGGCAGGCAGGCGTTCACCTGCCGGGGGGCGGGCCACACGAGCACGCCGGGGATGGTGATGGCGTTCAACCCGGACGACCCGCACGACGGCTGGGCGGCCGACGAGCTGGGTTTCACCTACCGGATCGTGCACATCGGCCCCGAGCTCGTCTCCGCCGCGCTGGCCGGGGTCGCGGACCGCGCGGTCGGGCTGCCGCTGTTCGCAGAGCCGGTCGTCCACGACCCGGTGCTCGTAGGAGGGCTGGGCCGTCTGCACACAGCGATCCTCGGCGGAGCCCCGGCCCTGGTCGCGGACGAGCTGCTGGACGCGGTCGTCCCCGCCCTGGTCCGCCGCGCGGCCCTCAGCGGTCCCGTCACGAGAAGCCCGAGGTTCCGGGCGGGAGGCCGGGGCACGGCGGGCCTCGCGAGGCGCGCGGCGGAACTGCTCGAGGACGACTACCGGACCGACCACACCGCCGACTCCCTCGCCGCCCTGTCCGGATCCAGCAGGTTCACCCTCTATCGGGCCTTTCGTGCGGCGTACGGGATGGCGCCGAGCGAGTACCAGCGGCAGGTCCGCCTGCGCGCGGCTCGCGGGCTGCTGTCTCGGGGCCTGCCGATCGCGGACGTCGCCGCGGAGACCGGCTTCGCCGACCAGAGCCACCTGACCCGCTGGTTCGTCCGCTACTACGGCATCACCCCGGGCGTCTACCATCGTGCCGCCCGCCGAGGGTGAACCACCGGGCCTGCGGCGGGTTCGTCCGGCAGGCCTAGGGGCCATCGAGACGAATGAGTTGCATGGGAATATTGCGCTCTTTCCCTTTTAAACGGCATATGTCGGCCATGATTCATTAACCAGATTCACGGGTAGCCGTTCACCGGTGCTCCTACCGTCGAGATCACTCGGGAAGTTGTTCTGCTGATCCTCGTCCTGGAGGTTCGTCGATGGAACGCCGCACATTCCTTCGTGCCTCGGTGCTCGGCACGAGCACCCTGGCCTTCACCGGAAGCCTCTGGCAGGGAGCCCTCGCGGCCCCGGCCCAGAACGCCACAGGCCCCTACGGTCCCCTGCTGGCCGCCGACGCCAACGGCATTCAGCTTCCCGCCGGGTTCACCAGCCGGGTGGTCGCCCGATCCGGCCAGGTGGTACCCGGCACCTCCTACACCTGGCACAGCGCTCCCGACGGTGGTGCCTGCTTCGCCGACGGCAGCGGCTGGATCTACGTGTCCAACTCGGAGATCAACCCCGGCGGCGGCGCCTCGGCGATCCGCTTCGACGCGGCGGGCAACGCCGTCTCGGCCGCCTCGATCCTGTCGGGCACCCGGCAGAACTGCGCGGGCGGCGCGACACCGTGGAACACCTGGCTGTCATGTGAGGAGGTCGACCGAGGCTACGTCTACGAGACCCGTCCCTTCGGTGGCGCGGCGACACAGCGTCCCGCCATGGGCCGCTTCAAACACGAGGCGGCCGCCGCCGACCCGGTCCGCAAGGTCGTCTACCTCACCGAGGACGAGAGCAACGGGCGGTTCTACCGCTTCGTCCCCTCCGTCTGGGGCGACCTGTCCTCAGGCACGCTGCAGGTGCTGTGCGCGGGCTCGGCCACCTCGGGCTCCTTCACCTGGGCGAACGTTCCCGATCCCGATGGTTCCCCGACCGCGACCCGCAGCCAGGTCTCCGGATCGAAGTCCTTCAACGGCGGCGAAGGATGCCACTACGCGGACGACACCGTGTGGTTCACCACCAAGGGCGACAACAGGGTCTGGCAGGTCAACGTCGCCGCCGGTACCTACGAACTCGCCTACGACGACAACCTTGTCAGCCCCGGCACCGCGCCGCTGACCGGCGTGGACAACATCACCGGTTCGACCTTCGGTGACCTCTACGTCGCCGAGGACGGCGGCAACATGGAGATCTGCCTGATCACTCCCAACGACACCGTCTCCCCGTTCCTGCGCGTCAACGGTCAGGGATCCTCGGAAATCACCGGTCCGGCCTTCACCCCCGCGGGCAATCGCCTGTACTTCTCCTCCCAGCGCGGCACGTCGGGTTCCTCCTCCGGGGGGATCACCTACTGCGTGACCGGTCCGTTCCGCACCTGAGGACGGCTGGGTGGTGCGGTGCCGACCGCACCACCCGGCACGGTGAACACACAGGTCACGTTAACTTTCCGGACGCCTGGGGTCACTACGGTGCTCGACCATGGGATGGAAGACCAGGGTCAACACGGCTCTTGAAGGGATGACGGGCTACAGCGTCAGCAGGGTGCGGCGGGAGGTCGCACCGCCGCCTCCGGCGCCACAACCACCCGCCGACGTCCCCCGGCCACCGGCCGATCCCAAGCTCGACCGGCTGGTGCGCGAGCCGGTGTTCGTGCTGTCGCCGGTGAGGTCGGGCTCCACCCTGCTGCGGGTCATGCTCAACAGCCATTCCCGGATCCACGCACCGCACGAACTACATGTACGACGGCTGGCGGTCACGCTGACCACCGATCCACTGCGGCAGGCGATGGAGACGCTCGGCTTCTCCACCAGCGACATCGAGCACCTGCTGTGGGATCGCATGCTCCACCGTGAGCTGACCGGAAGCGGCAAGCAGATCATCGTCGACAAGACGCCCAGCAACGTCTTCGCCCATCGTCGCCTCGCGACCTGCTGGCCGGACGCGCGCTACATCTTCCTGATGCGCCATCCCGCCTCGATCGCCCTGTCGTGGCACGAGGCCGATCCGCTGGAACGCCCCTGGGAGGAGGCGATCCAGCACACCCTGCGGTACATGCGCTACCTCACCGAGGCGCGGCGGCGGCTCGACGGGCTCACCCTGACCTACGAGAGAGTCGTCGCCGCTCCCGAGAAGGAGATGCGCGGAGTCTGCGCCCACCTCGGGATCGACTACGAGCCGGGCATGGTCCGTTACGGCGACCACGAGCACGGAGAGTTCGTGAAGGGCATCGGAGACTGGCGCGACAAGATCAGAACCGGCAGGGTCCAGCCCGGCCGGCCGCTGCCTGCCCGGGACGAGGTTCCGGAGGAGCTCCGGGAGATCTGCGCCGAGTGGGGATATCTCTGACCGGGCCGCCTTCCGGAGGAGAGGGTGGCTCACCCACCGCACCTGGAACGTGCTGAGCCGGTATGAGTGCTTGACCGCACACATACCGCGATATCGCCGCCTCGTTCATATCTTATGGCCCCCGGTGGGAATCACCTCCTTGCGAAGAGTAAGGTTGCCCTGCCCTAATTTAGGTAAGGCTTCCCATCTATGGAGTGACGGTGTTCGCCAGCTACCTCATCGGATTGCGCGAGGGCTTGGAGGCCACGCTCGTCGTCTCCGTGCTCGTCGCGCTCCTCGTCAAGAGCGACCGGCGCGACCGGCTGCCCCTCGTGTGGGCCGGGGTCGGCGCCGCCCTCGTCCTGTCGGTCGCGTTCGGCGCGCTGCTCACCTTCACCGTCGCCCATCTGGAATACCGGCAGCAGGAGTTGTTCGAGGCGGTCACCTCGCTGCTCGCCACCGTGTTCGTCACCTGGATGATCTTCTGGATGCGGGGTGCCGCCCGGACGATCTCCGGCGACCTGCGCGCCAGGCTGAGCGAGGCCCTGGAGGTCGGCGCGGTCGCGGTGGTCGTGATGGCCTTCCTCGCCGTGGCACGTGAGGGCCTGGAGACCGCGCTGCTGTTCTTCGCCTCCGTGCAGGGGGCGACCGCCACCGCCGTCCCGCTGATCGGGATCAGCCTCGGCCTGCTCACCGCGGTCGCGCTGGGCTGGGCCATCTACCGAAGCGCGATGCGGATCAACCTGTCCAAATTCTTCACCTGGACGGGCCTGCTGCTGATCCTGGTCGCCGCCGGCATTCTCAAGTACGGCGTGCACGACCTGCAGGAGGCCGGTGTCCTGCCGGGCCTGTCCACCTACGCCTTCGACATCAGCGGCGCGCTGCCCGCCGACTCCTGGTACGGCGCCCTGCTGTCCGGGATGTTCAACATCACCCCGCAGCCGAGCGTGCTGGAGACGGTGGCCTGGGCCGCCTACGCGGTGCCCACGCTCATCCTCTTCCTGCGGCCGCGGCGCGACCGCCCGACCCCGTCGACCGTCACTCCCTCCACCGACCCGCAGCCCGCGGGCTGAGACTTCCCGAACAGGACGATCATGCGTACTTCCCTTGCCGTCGCCGCGGGTGTCCTCGCCCTCGCCGGTCTCGTGGCCTGCTCCGCCGAGCCCACCGCAGCCCCGGGCGCGGGCACCTCCGCCGCACCGGAGAAGGGCGGCCCCATCGCGGTGGCCGCCACCGACACCGAGTGCAAGGTCGCGGTCACCGAGGTGGCCGCGGGCACCTCGACGTTCGCGATCACCAACGGTGGCACCAAGGTGACCGAGTTCTATGTGTACGCCCCCGGCGACCGGGTCATGGGCGAGGTGGAGAACATCGTGCCGGGCCTCACCCGCGAGGTGATCGTCGAGCTGCCGACCGGCAGCTACGAGACCGCCTGCAAGCCGGGCATGGTCGGCAAGGGCGTCCGCGGCCCGCTCAAGGTCACCGGCGAGCACAAGCCGCTCAGCGACGACGCCCAGCTCGCCGGGGCGACCGCGAGCTACAAGCGCTACATCAAGTCGCAGAGCGACACTCTGCTGGTCAAGACGCAGGAGTTCGTCGACGCGGTCAAGGCCGAGGACATCGAGAAGTCCAAGGCGCTCTTCCCGGTCTCCCGCACCTACTGGGAGCGGATCGAACCGGTCGCGGAGATCTTCGGGGATCTCGACCCGGCCATCGACGCCCGGGAGAACGACGTGGCCGAGGGGGAGGAGTGGACCGGCTTCCACCGGATCGAGAAGGACCTGTGGGTCAAGAAGGACGTCAGCGAGGACGGCCCGATCGCCGACAAGCTGATGGCCAACATCAAGACCATCGTGGAGCAGTCCAACTCCGCCGAGCTGTCGCCGGTGCTGCTCGCCAACGGCGCCAAGGGCCTGCTCGACGAGGTGGCCTCCGGGAAGATCACCGGTGAGGAGGACCGCTACTCGCACACCGACCTGTGGGACTTCGACGCCAACCTGCAGGGTTCCAAGGCCGCCGTCCAGGCGCTCCGCCCCGTCCTGGAGGAGCGCGCCCCGGAACTGGTGAAGACGCTGGACGAGAAGTTCGCCGGGGCCGAGGCTGCGCTCGGCGCGCACCGGAAGGGCGACGGCTGGAAGCTGCACACCGAGCTGTCCAAGGACGACCTCAAGAAGCTGTCGGACGCGATCAACGCACTCGCCGAACCGATCAGCAAGATCGCCGCAGTGGTGGCGAAGTAACGATCGTCCCAGATGAGAGGAGGGGTTCGGTGAGCGAGCGGATCAGCCGCAGGAAACTGTTCGGCATGGGGGCGGCCGGTGTGGCGGCCGCCGGCGCGGGTGTGGTCGCGGTACGCGGGATCGGCGGCGAGCCGGCGCCCACCACGGTCGCCGCCGTCTCCGACGCCGTCCCCTTCTACGGTGAGCACCAGGCGGGCATCGTCACCCCGGCACAGGACCGGCTGCACTTCGTCTCCTTCGACGTGACGACCGACAAGAAGGCGGAACTGGCCGAGCTGCTGCAGGAGTGGACCGCCGCGGCGGCGCGGATGACGCAGGGCCAGGAGGCGGGCACGTTCGGCGCGATCGGCGGCCAGCCCGAGGCGCCACCCGACGACACCGGCGAGGCGCTCGGCCTGCCCGCCTCCGGGCTGACGCTCACCGTCGGCTTCGGCGGGTCGCTGTTCGACGACAGGTTCGGGCTCGCCTCTCGCAGGCCGGCCGCGCTCGCCGACCTGCCGCACCTGCCCGGTGACGCGTTGCTGCCGGAGATCTCCGGTGGCGACCTGTGCGTGCAGGCGTGCGCGCACGACCCCCAGGTGGCGGTGCACGCCATCCGCAACCTGGCGCGGATCGGCTTCGGCCGGGTCTCGGTGCGCTGGTCCCAGCTCGGCTTCGGCCGCACCTCGTCGACCTCGCGCGCGCAGGCGACGCCGCGCAACCTGATGGGGTTCAAGGACGGCACGGCCAATCTCAAGCTGGAGGACGTGCAGCTGCTGAAGGAGCAGCTGTGGGTGGGCCCCGGCGACGGCGCCGACTGGATGACCGGGGGCAGCTACCTGGTGACCCGCAAGATCCGGATGATGATCGAGACCTGGGACCGGGCGCCGCTGGCCGAGCAGGAGCAGATCTTCGGCCGGGACAAGGGCGAGGGCGCCCCACTGGGCGGGAAGAACGAGTTCGACGCCATCGACTTCGAGGCGAAGGGCGCCGACGGTAATCCGCTCATCCTCGACGACGCCCACGTGCGGCTCGCGCACCCGTCCCACAACGGCGGTGCCCGCCTCCTGCGCCGCGGCTACAACTACGTGGACGGCTCCGACGGGCTGGGCCGGCTGGACGCCGGGCTGTTCTTCATCGCCTACCAGCGCGACCCGCACCGGCAGTTCGTCACCGTGCAGCGCTCCCTGGCGGGCAAGGACTCCCTCAACGAGTACATCAAGCACGTCTCCAGCGGCCTGTTCGCCTGCCCGCCGGGCGTGCGCGACGCGGGCGACTACTGGGGCCGCGCCCTGTTCGCCTGACCACCGGGACCAGGGCTGGAGCGCACCCGGTGAAGTGGAAGGTCAGCGCAGGGTCCGGCAGAACATGTCGAGGGTGATCTCGATGATCTCGGTCGTGTCCTTCGCGCCGGCCTCGCCGGAGGACTCCGAGGCGAGGCGTCGGGTGCCTGCGCGCAGGACGCCCCAGGCGAGTTCGGCCCGCAGGGCGGGGTGGTCGTATCCCGCCTCACGGAGCACCTCGCAGAGCGGTTCGATGAGCGACGCGTGCAACTCCTCCAGTCGCGTCAGGCACTCGGCCGGCAGTCCGAGCGTCTGCACCGCCGGGACCAGCGCGTAGTCGGTACTGCCGACGAACTCCAGCGCGACCCTGCCGTACGCCAGAAGCCGCTCGTCGAGTGGGGTGGCCGATCCGCCGGGCGAGGGGGCCGCCACGGTGGCGCGCAGCCGGCCGGCCCAGCGGGGGAAGCCCTCCTCGGTGAGCTGGGCGAGGATGTCGGCGGTGGAGGAGAAATAACGGTAGACACTCGATCGGGCCAGGCCGATCCGGGCACCCACCGCCGCCGGGGTGAGCGCGTGCACACCCCGCGTGGCCAGGATCTCGCGCGCCGCCTCCAGCAGGGCGGCGTGCTGATTGGCTCGGTGGTCGGCGACGGTCGCCGCGCTGATCCTTGGCATCTACACCTCCTGTCGGCGCCCTCCGCCGTCCGGCTCGGGCGTCCCCGCTCCGTCACGGTCATTCTCCCCGTCTTCTTCCCCGCCCGCGCCATCACGGCCCCGGGTGGGAGCGGCGGTACGCGGGAGCAGGAACGTGAAGCCGAGCCCGGCCAGCAGGATCAGCCCGGTGATGACCGGCACCCTGCGGGTCGCCTCGGTGGCACCCGCGACCGCCGCCGTGTGGACGGCAGGATCGCTCAGCCCCGGGATGGCCGCGCCACCGCTCTCCCGCACGGCGTTCGCCACGCTCGTGCGGACCTGCTCGGGGTAGGAGGCCATGGTCTTCTCGACCGACGAGCCGAGTCCGGTGACCAGCACGCCGCCCAGGATGGCGACCCCCAGCCCCGCACCGACCTGGCGGATCGCGCTCTGCAAGCCGGAAGCCTGGCCCGCCTGCCGGGCGGGTACGTCGGCCATCAGCACGCTGGTGAGCTGGGCCGTGGCGAAGCCGATGCCGAAGCCGTAGACGACCATCCAGGGCACGATCCGCCACACGCTCATGTCGGCCTCCAGGGAGAGTCCGAGGCCGATGGCGCCCACGACCTCCAGGGCGAGGCCGATCTGCACGACCGTCCGTGAACTCACCTTCCTGGTCAGGGCGGGGACCGCGCCGCCGGCGAGGAAGGTGCCCACGGCGAGGGTGGCGATGACGAGACCGGCGGTGAACGCGCTGTACCCGAGCGCCGCCTGCAGGAACAGCGGCAGCACCAGGATCACGCCGAACTCGCCCAGCGCCACGATCATCGCGGTCATCGAGCCGTAGCGGAAGCCGGGCAGGGTGAACAGCGTCAGGTCGATCAGCACGGGACGCCCGGCCCGCCTGCGTCGCCGCTCCAGCAGGATGAAGACGGCTATGGCCAGGATGCCGATGCCGAACGCGAAGGGCACGGGGGAGACTTCCTCGAACCGCAGTCCGAAGAGTTCGGCGGCCCGCAGGGGAGTGAGCCAGCCGTACTTCTGCCCCTCGATGAGGCCGAAGACGATGGAGAACATGCCCAGCACGATCAGCACGATGCCCAGTGGGTCGTGGCCGGTGGCCCGATCCTCACGGGAGGCGGGGATTCGCAGTGCGCCGAGCAGGACCAGCGCTCCGATGGGCAGGTTGATCCAGAACGCCGCGCGCCAGCCGTAGTCGGTGACCAGCCAGCCGCCGACCAGCGGTCCGATGGCGGCCATACCGCCGATGATCGAGCCCCAGATCGCGAATCCGATCACTCGCCGCCTGCCGAAGTAGGTGGAGTTGATGATCGCGAGCGTCATGGGCGTGGCCATCGCGGCGCCCACTCCCTGGATTCCCCTGGCCGCGATCAGCATCGCGCCGCTTCCCGCGATCGCCGCCAGCAGGCTCGCCACCAGGAAGACCACGATGCCGGCGGCGAACAGCTGCGGCCTGCCGCGCTGGTCACCGATGCGGCCAAGCGGGATGAGCAGGGACGCGAACACCAGCAGGTAGAGGGAGTTGACCCACTCCACGTCGGTGACCGTGAGCCCTAGATCGTCGATTATCGCCGGAACGGCGACGTTCACGATCGTCGCGTCGATGACGATCATCGACACACCGACCGCGAGCACGAAGAGAGGCAGCCAACTTTGACGAGAATTTGGCGACGACATGTCGCGAACTATAGCAACACGATGTGGCTATCTACCCGGACGCGTCCTGTCCCCGAATTTCCGCGACCCGTCGGGTTGCGGCCTCTGGCCGTTCGCACTATTTTTTGACCATGCGGCCAAAAAATAAGTCGGGTGGCCAAAAATCGTTCATCGAGGAGGCCCGCCGCAAGCAGATCGTCGACAGCGCCATCGAGACCTTCACCGAGCTGGGCTACGCCAACACCTCGCTGGCGCGCATCGCCGAGCGCGCCGGGATCAGCAAGGGCGTGATCTCGTACCACTTCGCCGGCAAGACCGAGGTGATGGAGCAGATCGTCGAGCGGGTCTACCACGAGATCGCCGATTTCGTCCTGCCGCGGACGGACAAGGAGACCACGGTCGCCGGCGAGCTGCGGGCGAGCTTCCGCGCCGTCGCCGAGTACATGCGGGGCCACCGCGCCCAACTGCTCGCCCTCGGAGAGATCTTCAACAACCTCCGCACCCCCGACGGCAGGCCGCGCTACGGCATCGCCTTCAACGAGCCGATCTACGAAGCGCGGGAGGCGCTGTTCCGCCGCGGCCAGGAAAGCGGCGAGTTCCGCTCCTTCGACCCCCGCGTGATGTCCGTCACCGTGCAGGCCGCGATCGACGACATGTTCGCCTACTGGGTGGCCCACCCCGACCACGACCTGGAAGCGCACGCCGAAGAACTGGCGGACCTGTTCGAGCACGCCGCTCGGGCCGAACCTCGCGGAGAGACGTCGAATCGATGACACAGTCCGTCAACCGGCCGGCCACGCCGTCCGGCACCCGCCCGCGGCTCCTCCACGTCGACAACCTGCGCACCGCCCTGATGGCACTCGTGGTGGTCCACCACTCCGTGATCGCCTACAGCAACGTGCCGCGCTGGTACTACGTCGAACCCCCGGCCGACTCCTCGGCAACGCTGCTGGACATCCTGCTCGTGCTCAACCAGGCGTTCTTCATGGGCGCCTTCTTCCTCGTCTCGGGGCTCTTCGTGCCGGGCTCCTACGACCGCAGGGGGACCCGGCGATTCCTGAAGGAGCGGCTGCTGCGCCTGGGAGTCCCGCTGCTGCTCTGGCTGCTGCTGCTCCGCCCCCTGGCGACCGTCGGCCGGTACACCGCCGCGAGGGACGCCGCCGTCCAGCGGGGGAGTGAGCTGCCCTACTGGGAGTTCTACCTGAGTTCGTTCACACCCGGGCCGATGTGGTTCGTCGAGGTGCTGCTGGTGTTCAGCGTGCTCTACGTCCTCTGGCGGCACCTCACCGGCGAGGACCGGCGCGCACCCGAACCGGCCCCGGCCATGGGCCAAGCGCCCGGTGCCGTCGCGATCGTCGGGTTCACCGTCGGGCTGGCCCTCGTCACCTACCTGTGGCGCATCGTGGTGCCGATGGGGATCTCCGTGCTGGGGTTGCCCTCACCCGCCTACCTGCCGCAGTACGTGGCACTGTTCGTCGTCGGGCTGGTCGCGGCCAGGCGCGGCTGGCTGGAGGGCCTGTCCAGAACGGCCGGCCGGGCCGGGTTCGCCGTCGCGGCCGTCGCCGCGGTCGTGCTCGTCCTCTGCCTGATCTTCGCGGGAGAGGGGATCCTGGGCCACGGCACCCCGGCGTCCCTGACAGCGGCGACCTGCGAGTCGGTGCTCGCCGTCGGCGTCATCCTCGGCCTGCTGGTGCTGTTCCGGGAGCGGCTCGGCCACCAGGGGCGCCGCCGCCGGTTCCTGTCGGCGCACGCCTACGCCGTCTACGTGATCCATCCGGTGGTGCTCGTCGCCCTGGGGTACGCACTTCGCGACGTGCAGGCGCCCGCGGTCGCGAAGGGCGCGTTGCTCACCGCGCTCGCGCTGCCGCTCTGCTGGGCGACGGCGTACCTGGTCCGCGCCCTGCCCGGTGCGCGCAAGGTGCTCTGAACCGGGTAAATGAGCTGGGCAGGTGCGAGGGAGGCCGGATAAGGTGGCGATCAACAGCGATGACGAAGACGAGTAGAGCCTCGATCACCGGAGTCGGAGAGAGCCGCCGGCAGCTGCGAAGGCGGACTCCGGCCGGGGCGCGAAGACCCTTCCGAGCTGCGGGGAAGAACGGCCTCCGGGCCCAGTAGAGCCCCGCCGAATCGCCCACGTCACGGGTTTGCCGAGGCCGCGCCGCACCAACCGGCGGCGTGGCGAAGGTGTGGTGGTACCGCGAGGATCCCGCTCGCCCACGCCTCTCAGGGGACGCGTTGCGAACTCAAGGAGGTCACCACCATGCAACGCATCCTGTCCACCCAGCTGTCCGCGCACGTCGGTGAGACCGTACACGTCGCGGGCTGGATTCACCGCCGCCGACTCCTGAAGTCGGTCGCCTTCCTGATCCTGCGCGACGCCACGGGCCTGACCCAGGTCGTGGTGTCGGAGGAAACCGTCCGCGCCCAGTTGGAGGCCCTGCCGGAGGAGACGACGGTCTCCGTCGTCGGCACGGTCACCGCCGAGCGGTCCGCGCCTGGCGGAGTCGAGATCACCTCGCCGGTGATCGAGGCACTGACCGACCCCGCGCAACCGGTCCCGTTCGACCTCTATCGGCCCGACCTGCGGGTGAGCCTGCCGACGATGCTCGACCACGCGCCGGTCGCCCTGCGCCACCCGAAGCTCGCCGCCGTCCACCGCATCGGCGCGGCCGCGGTCGGCGGCTTCCGTGCGGCGCTCGAAGCCATGTCGTTCGTCGAGATCCACACCCCGAAGATCGTGGGCGCGGCGACCGAGAGCGGCGCCAACGTCTTCCGACTCGACTACTTCGGCCGCCCGGCCTACCTGGCGCAGTCGCCCCAGCTCTACAAGCAGATCATGGTCGGCGTCTTCGAGCGGGTCTACGAGGTCGGACCGGTCTTCCGCGCCGAGCCGAGCGACACCGCCCGCCACCTGGCGTCGTACACGTCCCTCGACGCCGAGATGGGCTTCGTCGAGGACCACCGCGACGTCATCGCCGCGTGCCACGCGACGGTCGCGGGCATGCTGGCCGGTATCCGGGCGGCGGCCGGTCCCTCGCTCGAGCTTCTCGACGTCACCATGCCCGTGCTGCCGGAGAACCCCGTGGTGGTGCACTTCTCCGACGTCCTTGAGATGATCGGCAAGGCGACCGGCGAGGACATCACCGACGAGCCCGACCTCGCACCGGCGCACGAGCGCTGGATCGGGGAGTGGGCCTCGCGCGAGCACGGCTCGGACTTCGTGTTCGTCGAGGGGTACCCGACCGCGCATCGCGCCTTCTACACCCATCCGGACCCGGCGCGCCCCGGCCACTCACGCGCGTTCGACCTGATATTCCGTGGCCTGGAGCTGGTCAGCGGCGGCCAGCGGATGCACCGCCACGACGACTACGTGCGAACGCTGACCGCGCGTGGTGAGAGCGACCTGTCGGCGTACTCGGGATATCTCGACGCGATGCGCTCCGGCATGCCGCCGCACGGTGGCTTCGCCTTCGGACTGGAGAGGTTCATGGCACGCCTGCTCGACGTGCAGAACATCCGCCAGGTCACGCTCTTCCCCCGGGACCTGCACCGGCTCGCCCCGTAGACGACTCGCTCTCCGTCGTGGCGGAGGTGCGGGAGGCCGGTCGGCCACCCGCACCTACCGGCGGTTCGTCACTCCTGCGCGGCGAAGGAGAGCTGACCGACAGGGTGAGATTTCCGTCAAAGATGCTGGTGAACGGCAGTATCAGAATGGAACCGTCCAAATTTTCAAAAAACGACAGACCCTGATTTTCGCTGTTATCTTCATCCCGTTCACATGATCATGGACCGCTTGCAGCAGCGGTTCGATGACATCAATGGGGGAAGAAGATGACAGATTCACGATCGGGAGATTCGCGGCCGAGAGGCTCGCGACTCCCGAGAAGGCACCTCGTCGCGGCGTTCACCGCGACCTGTGCCTTCGTCACGATCTGGGGAGGTGGCGTGGCCTCGGCGGCGGCGCCGAGCGTCACGATCAAGCCGTCGGCCGACACCTCCTACTCGCAGGTGTCCCAGGACGGTAACGGCAGCGCCAAGACGACGCTCGCGACCTGCCCGCAGTCCTGCGAGGGGAACTCCGCCGGAGAGCGGCAAGCGGTCGTCGCCTTCACGGTCGCCGGCCTTCCCGCCGGAGCCAGCAACGTGAAGGCCCGCCTGGAGCTGTACTCCTGGAACGCCTTCGCCGCGACCACGACCACCGCCCACAAGGCGAGCGGCGGCGCCTCGGCCGCCGGAACCTGGGAGAGCAGGCCGACGCTCGGCTCCGCGCTGGACTCCTCCAGCGCGGTCACCAAGGGCTACAACGCCTGGGACGTCTCCTCGGCCGTCACGGGCAACGGCGCGGTGACCTTCGCCGTCCGCCAGTCGACCAGGAACACCCGCACCTACTGGGCCTCCGCCGACAACTCCAACGCGGCGATCCGGCCACGCCTCGTCGTCACCTACACCACGGGCGGCACGGCCACCCCCACGCCGACCGCGAAGCCCACGGCAACGCCGACGGTGAAACCGACCGTCACGCCCACGGCCACACCGACCGTGAAGCCGACCGCCACACCGACGGCGACCTCCACGAACCCGCCCGGGTGGAAGCTCGTCTGGTCCGACGAGTTCGACGGCACCGCGCTCGACACCAAGAAGTGGAACCCCAAGGACAGCTCCGTGGACTACGACCGCGCCTGCATCACCAGCAGGCCGGAGAACCAGTTCGTCCGCGACGGCATCCTGACGGTGCGGGCACTCAAGGAAGACTGGAAGTGCGCCGGCACGACCCGTCACTACACGACCGCCTACCTCGACACGAAGGGCAAGGCATCGTTCGCCTACGGTCGCTTCGAGGTGCGCGCGAAGTCGCCGAACGGGCCGACCAACTCCACGGGTCTGTGGCCCGCCTTCTGGATGAGGCCGGACGACGGGGGCAACGGCGAGATCGACGTCACCGAGCTTCCCGGCGGTGCCAAGTACTACAAGGCCGCGACCGCCGCGATCTTCCGTGACTACACGCCCACCAAGAGCGACTTCCGCTACACCTTCCCGAGCGGTTACCCGGGCGACGGCTTCCACACCTACACCACCGAGTGGGAGCCCGGGGTGATCCGCTGGTACATCGACGGCAAGGAGATCTGGCGCCGGGAGGGCAACACGCCCGCCTGGCTGAAGGAGACCTTCGGCTCCGACGCGAGCTACAAGCGCAAGTTTCACCTGCGGATCAACTTCCAGGTCGGCGGCTGGCTGGGCGACCCGGACGCCTCGACCACCTTCCCGGCCGACTTCAAGGTCGACTACGTGCGCGTCTGGCAGCGCTAGAAGTGTCGTCCCCGCACCGGTCCGGTGCGGGGCGGCCGTAGTGGGGTGAGGGCCTTCGGGGCCGGTGCGGATCGGCGAGATCCGCAGCGCGGCACCCCGAAGGCCCTCATGCCGCGCCGCGACATCCCGCAGTGTGACCGGAAGCTCTCATACTCCGCCGCGACATCCAGCTGACCGGGACCGGCGACAACCGGGCAGGCCGTCTCCGGCCCGCCTCAGCGCGACTCCCCGCCGACCTGTGACTCCTGGCGGGTCGTGCGCAGGGCCGACCGTACGATCTCCTCCAGATGCTCGCTGTGCGCGCCACGCCAGTAGATCTGCCCGCACTCCGAGCATCGGCCGTAGACGTCGTAGGAGCGCCTCGTCCCGGTCTCCAGCAGGCGGTCGATCTCGCTCTTGTCGACGGGGGCCAGCTCCCCGTTGCAGGCGCTGCAGCGGGTCCACGGCCGCAGCGGCGGTGCGAACCGCTCCAGCAGGTCGCGAAGCTGGTCGTTCGCCTTGGTGCCTCGTACGTAGGCGCCGAGCCAGAGCGCCCGGCGGCACAGCAGGCCGTGATCCTGGGTGAGCAGCACGCGGCGTTCCCTGTTCGCCTCGGCGACGAGGGAGGGATCGTCCATGTCGTTGTGATAGGTCGCGTCCACGCCCAGCAGCCGGAGCCGTCGCGCGAGAGTGCCCAGGTGGACATCGAGCAGGAACCGGGGCGCGTCCTGGCCGGGTTCGAGTGGAACCCGCTGAGGGCGGGGCACGGCGTGAACGTGGACCACGTCACCGGCGACGGGCTGATAGGACGTGCCGACCTCCGCGCCCTCGACGATCAGCGGCCCCACCTCGGGCAGCGGAACGCCGATCGACTCCACGACATGGCCCAGAGTCGACGTCCCGTCCGGTGTCACCCGCTGCCACTCGCGTCGCCGTCGCGCGGGCAGGAACAGCAGCAACTCGGGGGCGATACGCAGGTGGAGATCGGATTCGCTCACACCTTCAGCATGCCATCCGCCCCAGGAGTCCCGACACGCATTAAACGACGGCTCGCGGGACCGCTCGACAGAGCACGTCGCTCGGTTGGATTTCGTGGGCGTTGATCCAGGAGACCGCGCTAATGACTACCCAGCTGAGGTGACCTACAAGTTCCGGGCAGTTGGCGCTATAAGCCGCCAGAAGTCTGGAAGAGGGTAGGTGTGTAACGAGGCGTCGTAGGCGGTTCTCGACGAAGTAGGTGCCGCAGGTGGATTTTAAGCAGCCTTGACAGACGCCGCCAAGGCCGACTGGTCGCTCCAGCTTCAACGATCTCGTTCTGGCAGCCGCAACCACAGATCCGGTGGGCCGACAACGGCCCGCGCGTCGGGCACTCGCAGTCCCGCCGCAGCGCAGCAATAGGCTACGGCCTGGCCCTGGTATAGGTACTCAGCGAGAATCTCGTCAGCTGTCAGGTGTCCACCGGCGTCGCCGCCACCGGGATGTGTATCCGAGTCCTCGAGGACGCCGTCGCGACTCACAGCTCCTTGGTTGCCGCTCTTGGGATTGGCGAACATGCTGTAGCAGACCGTTCCCACCGACAACGGCAGGATCACTTCAGGAGCGGAGGGGGCGTATCCCCATGGCTGGGTGACGACGCATCCGCCGGGAACGTCGGTGACCCCGACGATTCCCAGGCTGCCATCGGGATTAGACCACGGATCATCCAGGACCGCCTCGATATCGGCTTCATCAACCGGCTGGGCTTCCATCCGCCGGGCGGCTTCGTTGGCGGTGATGTTCGCCACGCACGCCACGCCCACGGTCTCTTCGCCGGCATTCCCCAGCGCGGCGATCAAGCGTCGTGCCTCCGCGACCGTCGCGGCCTCAGCAGGGGACAGGCCGGGGTGCCCTGCGAGGACGGGGAACAGGTCGGGCGCCGGACCGGCGAGGGCGAGCCGTCCAGGAGACCATCCCGCCATCATGGGCCGCCACGGGTCCGCTCCGGCGGCGACCAGAACATGGGCGTTATCCAGACGGCGGGCGAAGACAGCCACCCACAGGGCGGTCCGGTCGTCGTACTCGGCGTCCACGTCGTCGACGCGACGGGCGAGCTCGGTCACTGACTCAGGGGTTCCCCATTCGGCCGCGAGGTGCAACGGCTTTCCGTCGTAGCCGCCGAAGGCGTAGACGCCCGAGTTCGGGTCGGCGCCCGCTCCTAGCCTAACGCGAACCGCCTCAAGATCACCCCAGCCGTAACCCTTGATGCCAGACCATCCCGTAGGCCCGAAATCCGTCATGACGCTCCTCGGATTAGCATTTCACGTATAAGGCAATTGTGTCATATTCGAACTAGCCGCCGATTCGCCTCGGCCCTCTGCTGAAAGACAGAGGGTCGAGGTGGAATTTAATGGCTCGACGCTACGCTGCCGGAAAACATTTTTCCATTGGACTACTGTGGAGGCGAATGCGTTGCTAGTGCCGTCTATGTCCGTTTGAATGCCTCGGCAACCAGGTGGCGCTAAAAGTAAATCAGTCAAATATTTCGGCGAATAATAAACCTCATGTGTGGGACCTCAAGCCATTCTTGGTCAATCTCTCGGCCGATTATTCGGCCGATGAGGATCAGGCTTGTTGTAACCATTTCTTCCGTTGGGGATCCCTGGTCAACAGGAACGTCCCAGTCTTCCGGCATTGTTAGTCCGTGAGCGTAAGGCTTTAGGGACTCGGGAATATACATCATGGGAGCATCGTCGACTGTCAACCCGTCAACTGCATGGAAGATGCGATGATTATCGCCCCCGCTATGCCAGTTAATGCCAATTGCGTAACCGCCATCGCGTGATAGTGTGGACAATACCTTGTTTTCGGTTACATCTAACCATTGTAGCTGAAGAGTTAGCGACCACGATTCGAATTTCCCAATCAGTACTATCCCTTCATAGTCATCGGGAATTTGATCACCCTCGAACCCTTCTGCCAGGTTAGCCAGAGTGACGTTGTATGCGCTATTGAGGTCAGCCTCGATCCTGGAAGCGGTTTCCTCTACACTGAGGCCTTCGCTCCACACGGCAGCGAAGGTGTCAATGGGTCCTCCCCAATGAGCCTCAAGCAAATCATAGAGGTGGCGACTAGCCATTTTTCTCCTTTCGGAAATAGGGTGAATGCCGTCCCGTACCAAGGGTACGGGACGGCATTCAATCAGGATTTGCTAATCCACAACCTGGAAGGGATAGGTGTGTGGCGAGGCGTCGTAGGCGGTTCTCGCTGGAGTTCGAGGAAGAAGCCGTCCGCATGGTGCTGGAGGGCGAGCGGACGATCACGTCGATCGCGCGGCACCTAGACGCCGCCGTCGCCGCCGCACTCCAGGACCAGACGGGGAACAAATGATGAAACGCAAGGTCGACTACACCTGGAAACTACGCGAGATCATGGCCGGCCGGCGCATCTACACGGCCACCGAACTGGTGCCGCTCCTACGTGAGCGCGGCATCGACCTGTCGGCCTCTCAGGTCCATCGCCTGGTCTCCGGCACTCCCAACGGCTGTCCATGCAGGTGATGTCCGCGCTCTGCGACATCCCCTCCTGCACTCCGGCCGACATGGAACCGGCCGCATCCGCCCGGAGCCGAGGCCCCTGTTCGACCTGCTCAGGGGGATGGAGCAGCCCGGCAGCGGGCCGGCCTGGCTGGCGGTGCGCCGCAACCATCCCGGGAATGCGGCGGCGCTGTTGCAGCGGTTCACTCTTGGACAGATCCCGCTCACCCACGACGCGTTCCACGAGCTCCGGCCCTGGAGAATGACCGCTCACCTGGAAGAACTTCCTGATGGCCGACGGTGCCCCTCAACCGGCCCGGCGGCGAGAAGGATCTCGCCGCCGGGCCTCTCACCGTCGTCTCCGCCGCGATGGCAGGCGCGGCCAGGTCAGGATGGAGTCCAGGCACTCCACGTGCCGGTGGGTCAGCTCCTGGTCCATTTCTGGCTGCTCGTGCCGGTGCACGACCACAGCTGCACCTTGGTTCCGTTGCCGGTCCCGAAGTTGCTCGCCTCCAGGCATTTGCCGGACTGCACGCCGGTGATGGTGCCGTCGCCGTTGATGTTCCACTGCTGGTTGGTTCCGCCGTTGCAGTCCCAGATGATCACTTGGGTGCCGTTGGCGGTGCCCTGGCCGGAGGCGTCCAGGCACTTGTTGCCGTACACCTGCAGCTGCTTACCGGAGGTGGAGGTCCAGCGCTGGTTGGTGCCGTTGCCGCAGTCCCACAGCTGGAGCTGGGTGCCGTTGGTGGTGGTCGCGTTCGGGACGTCCAGGCATCGGCCGGCGTTGACGTTGCGCAACACCGACGTCGACCCGGGGTCGGGGCCGGGGCCGGGGTCGGAGGAGGGGGGCAGCAGCGTGACGGTGTAGGAGTCGTCGATGGCGGTGTGCGGCAGGTTGACCGTCGTGCCGTTGCCGGACAGGGTCACCACGGAGTTCTGGACGGTGACCGGGGCCGTGACGGCGCCGCCGCCGTTGTAGGGGATGCGCTCGGCGACGACCCTCACCTGGTTGTTCTCCACGATGCCGCTGGTGGCGTCCAGGCGCCGCAGGTTGACGGCGATGTTGCCGGTCGTGGTGCCGCCGCCGACCAGGATCTTGGCCGTCCCCGCCGCCTTGGTGGCGAACGCGTCGTACGAGGCGCTGGGGGTGACGGACACGATCTGGCCGGTCTGCGAGCCGTAGAAGCGGTAGGCCCACCATTCGCCCTTCGGCTGGTACTGGCCCGACGAGTTGCGGACGAGCAGGTTGCCGAGGTCGTTGTGCAGGTTTCCTCCGCCCGCCCAGTTGGCGCGCAGGCCGTCGGCGCCGGCCCGCTCCAGGCGCGCGATGTACCAGGCGCCGTCGGCGGGGTTCTGCTCGTTGGACGCCCCGTATTCGTTGATCTGGTAGGGCCGCGGGTGCGGGATGCCACGGGAGTTCAACGTGGTGTCGGCCGCCGCCACATTGGCCACCGGGTCGCCCGGCAGGGAGTGCCAGCTGATGATGTCGGGAACCACGTTGTTGGCCTTGACGTAGTCGAGGTACTGGTTCCAGAAGGCGTGGCCGGTGGACGGCACGCACGCGCAGCTCGGTCCGACGATGAGCTGCGTCGGGAACGCGGCCCGGACGCGCTGGTAGGTGCGGCGCCACAGTTCGAGGTACTGGGAGATCGGGCGGTTCCAGAACAGGGTGATGTTGGGCTCGTTCCACAGGTCCCACTGCACCGGGGCGCCGGTGGCCTGCACGTCGTTGATCAGACGGGTGAGGAAGTTGTCGTAGTCCGTCCAGTTGCCGTTGTCGCCGGGGAAGCGCGAGATCGGGTAGCCGTCGGCGCCCCACAGGTCGTGGACGAGCAGGATGAACTCCCCGCCCAGTGACCGGGTGCGCAGCAACTGGGCACGGGTGGCGTTCCACCGTCGGTCGTACTTGCCCGACACCCAGCCACCCGGGCTGTCGAGCTGTGCCCCACCGGCCCGCATGTACCGGAACTTCACGTCGGTGAAGTACTGGTTGGGCGGGCCCGACGCGTTCTCGGTCATGCCGTAGATCCAGCCGGAGGCACGGTAGGTCGGAGTGCCACCGCCGGCGGAGAAGTCGACGGCGATGGACTGGTCCGCGGCCTGGGCCGGCGTGGCGGACGTCACGACGGGGCCCGCGACGAGGGCGCCGACGGCGAGAAAGGCGGCGATCGCGCGGCGGCCTCTGTGCCGCCTGCCGGGGGTGATGTCCGCCTCTGGCGTCTCAGACGCGTGAGGGCGGGGCGGATGGGCTGGGAGCGATGGCGTGAGACGCCACAGTCGGGCTCGGCGGACGATGTCGCCAACGTTCATCTTCGGCTCTCCTCACTCGTGAGTGCTGCGCGCACATGTGAGTGGAATGGCTTCGTGGGGGGTGGGGGCTCGAAAACCGGGATGTCCCTAAGTCGAATCGATTCGACCGCAGCCTAGATTTCGCTGTCAGTGATGTCAACAACGTGTGTTATAGAAGTAAACGTATGGTTTCGGGCGCTGCTGACCTCTGTTGTACGTCGGCCAGGTCCTGCTCAGCCCCGGATTCGGTGGTTGAGGCGAATCGGTTCGATGATCCGGCCCGGAATCCACGGGATGACGCAGGTCGTCGCGGACCGGCGATGACGGCCCGCCGACGGGTGCACGGGAGAGGAGCCGATCCGACGGCCGTCGGTAGAATGATCACGTCATACGGTGTTGCAGGAAATCGGGGCGCGAGCCGGACCCGGGACCATGTCGATCTTCGGATGGCTGAAAGTTTCATCGCGGAGTCCCTGCCCGGGGTGCGGCCGCGGAGGAGAACACTCCACGGCGAAGTGCGCCCGGCCGCTCGAACCCGCACGGTTCGACGCGGGGTTGCCTCAGGGGCCCACGCTGTCCGATGAGTACGACATATCTGAACGGTTCATATGAGGATGGTCGGCGCGGATACCTGTGGGGCTGGGCATCACCGCTGTTGAAGGGGTAAAACGGCTAACTGTGGCCGGACCCTCGGTGTGCGAATGGTGAAATAAGCAGGCTTAAGGTCTTGACGGGCCTCGTGACTCCGACCGTAATTAGAGGCGAGGCCCCGGGGACGCGCTCCTTCCGGAACCTCTGTGGCCGGATCACACGGGCGCAGTGTGGAGGCGCTTCGCGGCCCTCCGCATCATGGCGGTCCACGTCGACATCCACAACCTCGCTTCGCCATGCGTCCCTTCGTGGTGTCCCGGTGAGGAGCAGCGGGTTCAACCGGCGCGGGTCGACCGGAAACGAAAGGCGAACGAGTGAAACGCATGATCAGAGCGGTGCTGGCGGCCGTCGTCCTGTGCCTGGCCTCCGCCGGAGTTCTCGTCGGGCTACCGTCGGCGTCCGCCGCGGCCCTGACCCGGGTGACGAATTTCGGAACCAACCCGACGAACCTCAACATGTACATCTACGTGCCGGACAGGGTCGCGGCACGGCCCGCACTGCTGGTGCTGACCCACTACTGCGGCGGGTCGGCCGGCGCGATCTTCAACGGCAACGGGCACGACTACGTGACCGCGGCCGACAGGTACGGATACGTCATCGTGGTTCCGGAGGTCACCCGCAGCGAGAAATGCTTTGATGTGTCCACCCCCGCCGCGCTGCGGCGCGACGGCGGCGGCGACTCCACCGGTGTCATGGCGATGGTCACCTGGGCGCGACAGCGCTACAACGTGGACCCGGAACGGATCGTGGTCAGCGGGTTCTCCTCGGGGGCGATGATGACCAACGTGCTGGCCGCCCAGTATCCGGACGTGTTCGCCGCCGGTTCGGCGTTCTCCGGAGTTCCCGCCGGGTGTTTCGCGACCACGAACGGATCGCTGTGGAACAGTCAGTGCTCGGGCGGGCAACTCATCAAGACGGCGCAGCAGTGGGGCGACCAGGCCCGGTCGATGTATCCCGGATACACCGGGCGATACCCGCGGATGCAACTGTGGCACGGCAGCACGGACACGACGCTGCACTACAACAACTTCGGTGAAGAGATCAAGCAGTGGACGAACCTGCACGGGCTGAGCCAGACTCCGGCGTTCACCGACCGTCCGCAGTCGAACTGGACCCGGACCAGGTACGGCGTCACCTCGGCCCAGGCCACGGTGGAGGGGATCAGCATCAGCGGGGTCGGCCACCAGCTGCCGATGAGCGGCCAGCTCGCCTATGCCATCACCTTCCTCGGCCTCGACGGCGGCGGCTCTTCCACGCCGTCCCCCTCACCGTCCATCTCCCCGTCCCCGTCGCCGTCACCTTCGGGGGGCACGGGTGCTCTGCGGGGTGTGGGGTCGGGGCGGTGTCTGGACGTGGTCGGCGCCTCGCAGGCCAACGGTGCCGCGGTGCACATCTGGGACTGCAGCGGGCAGTCCAACCAGCGGTGGACCTCCACCGCCGCCGGTGAGCTGCGGGTCTACGGCGGCAAGTGCCTGGACGTCAACGGCGCCGGGACCGCCGACGGCTCCGCGGTGATCATCTGGGACTGCAACGGGCAGAACAACCAGAAGTGGCGCCTGAACGCCGACGGCACCATCACCGCGGTCGGAGCGAACAAGTGCCTGGACGTCTCCGGATACGGCACCGCCAACGGCACCAGGGTGCAGATCTGGAGCTGCACCGGCGCCACCAACCAGAAGTGGACGCGGATCTGACCGACGCGTCCCCGACGCTGCGGGGATGGGGAGGCCGACGTCCCGGACCAGGGAAAAGCGGGTCCGTGGACGTCGGCCTCCGTTGTGGTCCACGCCTGGGACGGGGAGTGGTGGGCGTGGACCGGCTCCGGGGTCAGGGGATCGGGGGACGATCCCGGCTGCCCCGGAGGTCTGGGGGTTGAGGGTTGGTGGGGAGGTCGAACCAGACGGCGGTGCCGAGTTGGCCGGTGCCGCACAGGCGGGTCCATTGGGTGCCGCAGTGGCCGTGGGTGAGTTCGGTGACGATGCGCAGGCCCCGGCCGCCGAGTTCGAGGTCGTCGAGGTGTTCGGGGACGGTGGGTGGGCGGCGTAGGAGGTGGTCGATGAGGGTGGTGCCTGCTCCGGCGTCGACGACCTCTGCGCGGACGGGCAGGTTGTGGTCGTGCAGGAGGCGTAGTTCGTAGGGGGCGGGGGCGTAGCGGGTGGCGTTGGTGACGAGTTCGGAGACGACGATCTCCAGGTCGTCGAGCACGTCGGGGTCCGGGAGCTGTTTGGTCAGCTGGTCGCGGAACAACTCCCGGGCCCGCCGGGCGGCGTTGCCGGGAGGCAGGCACCAGGCGACCATTCGGAAGCGGTTGTGGGCTCTGCCGTACTCGCCGGGGTCCGGAACATGCTCGATGAGCATCGTTGCTCCTAACGGGTGGGAACGAAGGCAGTTCCGCAGTCGAGCCCGCCAGGGCTCAGCGTGACTTTCTCGCTACGGAGCGTGCTGTGTTGGCTATCATTATGCGAGACTTCCTCAATCCGCAACTGCTGATTGATGAGAAATCCCAAATTCGCGACTGAAGCGTCAAGCAGCGTTCACGAGAAGTCATCACATAAGCGGACATAGAGGTGACGAAAATGCGATACAGCCTGTCGGTCCGAGGACGCCGGCTCCTGCGAGAAATACGCGGCATTCGTGAGAAATCTGGCCTATCCCCAGAACAGGTCGCCAAACGACTCGGCTGGTCTCGTTCGAAGATCTACCGCGTCGAAAACGGAGAGAGCCGCCTCATTCTGGAAGACCTCGAACTGCTCCTCGGCGTCTATGGCGTAGCCTCCCCGCAGGCCGAAGCGCTCGGCAAGCTCTGCCGAGAGGCATGGAAGCGCGGTTGGTGGCTGGCCTACAGCGACATGTACAAGGGTGGGTCGTACTTCGTCCTGGAGGACGACGCCTCAGCGATCACCTTCCTTGTTCACAACATTCCGGGACTGTTGCAAACCCCCGAATACGCCCACGCCCTGATCGCGGGGACCCTGTTGGACGGCTCCGAGCAGGAGATCCGCAGACGTGTCGAGGCGCGGGTCACCCGGCGCCGACTTCTTACTCGTGCCGAACCGCCCCAGATAAGCGTCATCCTCAACGAAGCCATCCTGTGGCGAAAGATCGGCGGCACCCAGATCGCCTGCGCCCAACTCGACCATCTGATCGACGTCGCCGCGCACCCGGCGGTCACCCTTCAGGTCGTCCCTCTCGCCGCAGGCAGTTACTCCGGTTTGGACGGCGAATTCACCATTCTGGACTTTCCTGACAAGGAAGACCCTCCCGTGGCCTATCTGGAGGGACTTTTCGGAGATATCTTCGTGGAGGCACCCGGTGACGTCGCCCGATATAACCGGGCCGTCGAGGTCGCGCGTGAGAAAGCCCTCGCCCCCGATGAGTCGGTGACGCTGATCAAGGACGTGAGAAAGGCGATCTGATGACCGATGATCAGAATTGGATCACCAGCAGCTACAGCGGCAGTGGCCAGCAGTGTGTCCAGATGAAGCCGATGCCGTCCGGGGTCGCCATCCGCGATTCCAAGAACCCGGAAGGACCCCGGCTCCTGTGCACCCCCGATGCCTGGAGATCCCTGGTGACCGAGGCGCGGAACGGCTCCTACGACCTGCCCTCTCAACTTCCCGAAACACCATCCCACCTGCCCAAACCGGCAGCAGCAGCCCTCGGGTTGGCCGCCGCCGAATGGCTGTCCACTCCCAACCCCGGCGACACCCACCTGTCGATCGCGTTCGTCGACGCCCACATAGCGATGCGTCTCACCCCCACGGAGGAAACGCTCGTGTTCACTCCAGGCGAGTGGAACGCGTGGTTGTCCGGAGCCAGAGACGGCGAATTCGACCACCTCGCCTGAGCTGATCAGACTCCGCAGGCTAAGGCGAGTTTTCATCTGAGATCCGCTGGTTCTGTCCGGTGGCCGCTTGAGGTGAGGGTCCCCGCTGCTGTGGGGACTCTCACCCGTCTACGAGTACTCGCCGCAAGCATCGCCGCATGGTCGCCTCGGGCTCAGATTCTCACGATGCCATGAGTTCGCACGGATACCGAGACGCAAGTGGTGACGACGAAGGTGGCTCCGGTGCTTCGGGGTCCCTGTCCGGGGTTTCGGAGCAGGTGGTGGTACTCGGCCGTGCTACTCGACGGCGTGTAGGTGTACGGGGAGTTCCTGGTGACCGTTGCTGATGAGGGTGGGTATCGGACGCAATGTGTCGGCCGGTGTCGCGAGTGACATGGCGGGGAAACGCTCGAAGAGCTGACGCAGGGCTTCTGCGACTTCGAGGCGGGCCAGTGGAGCGCCGAGGCAGAAGTGCACGCCGTAGCCGAACGCCAGGTGGTCCTTCACCTTGCGCGTGACGTCGAAGGTGTCGGCGTCCGGCCCGTGCCAGTCGGGGTGACGGTTGGCGGCCCCGTACGCGGCGAGGATGGGGTCTCCTGCGGCGATGACCTGCCCGTCGGGCAGCTTGATGTCGGTCACGGCGAAGCGCAGCGGCAGATACTTGATGGCGGGCTCGGCGCGAAGGGTTTCCTCCACCACGTCCTCCCAGGTGGCTTCGCCGGTGCGGACGAGGTGGAGCTGGCCGGGGGACGTCAGCATCGCGAGGACGGCTTGGTCGATGACGTTGACGGTCGTTTCGTACCCCGCGTTGATCATCAGAATCATCGTGTCGCGCAGTTCGACATCGGTGAGGCCGGCGCCGTCCGACTCCTCGTCGCGTGCCGCGATGAGGAGGGAGGTCATGTCGTCGCCGGGGTTGTCGCGCTTGGTGGCGATCAACTGGTCGGTGGCCTCGAAAAGACGTGCGGTGTTGGCCTTGGCCTGCTCAGGCGTGAGCGTGCTGTCGAAGACGTTGTCGACGAGCTGCCGGAAATCGTCCCGCTGGTCTTCGGGTACGCCCATCAGGTGGCCGATCACGGCGATGGGCAGCGGGTAGGCCAGCCGCTCACGCAGGTCCACCACCTGGCCGTGGGACAGCGCGGCCAGGGCGTCGACCAACTCGGTGACCAGGGATCGGACGGTCGGCCTCAGTTCGGCGATGCGGCGTGCGCTGAAGGCGGGGGCGATCATTCGCCGTAACCTGCGATGGTCGGCGCCGTACGCGGTGAGCATGCTCTGCACCTCGATCCACAGGGCGAGCGGCCACGTGCCGATCGTCTGCTGAAAGGCCGGGTAGTGAGCGCGGCCGTTCTTGGAGACGTCGGGGCTGGTGAGCAGGGCCTTGAGAAGGGCAGGGTCGGTGACCGCCCAGGCGCGCAGGCCGAGGATGTCCACGGGGGTGGCCGGACCACGAGCCCGCAGGGCCTGGTATTCGGCGTGCCGGTCGGCACCGGTGGGATCGATGACGAACGGGAGAGGCTGGGACATGCGTCTTCTCCTTCAGGTCGTGGCGGCGAAGCAGAGAGAAGGCGACCTCACGGGCACACTGGGTCGCTCTGCCTCGCCACGTCGGTCCGATGCGGAATGGCGGGGTCTGTCTTAGGCCGTGTCTTGAGTGATCCGGTCCTGGCCGAACGGCCGGGTTGGTGGTGCTCAAGGCGGCCGGCCGATGGCATTGATCCGGTCGCAGGCGTTGACGAAGGTGATGGTCGATGTCCTGCACACAGTTGACCGGGTAGCCCGGCCATACGTGACAGGAAGCCGGGTGTGACGCACGTCTCAGCTGTGTGCCGTCTTTCCCCTGCAGGTCCGCAGGTGCCCGGCGTCGACGTTCCGTTGCGTGAGCTCGGCATAGGCCCCGTGGCCGACGACCAGATTGACGATCCGGTCCGCTTCCGACGGACCCGGGGTGGAATGACGGTCCTGGCCTATATGGTCCCGGGATGAAATCCGCTTCCACCACCGTTTCCGGCCCATGGCGGGAACAGCTGACCGGCGCCTTCGAGATCCTGCTCGGCCGTCCGCTGGCGAGTTTCGACGCCGACGCCGTCTATGCGACGTTCTTCGGCGGCGACCTCATCAACGAGCTCGGCTTCGCGCGGGACACCGCCTGGGTGACCCCGGCGGCCCTTCGCGGCGCCGAGCCGGTCGTCTGGGACTGCCCGATCTTCGACCTGGAGGAGCCGCTGCCGGAGTTCGACGCGAGCCGGTCGGTCTTCGAGTTCGACAAAACCGGGCTGCCGCCGGAGTTCGAGGCGGATCTCGCGGCGGCGTGCTTCGCGGGTCGGCTCGTCCTGGGCGGTGACCTGGCTTCCTTGTCCGCACGGTACGACCTCGCCGCGTCCGATCTGCGCGACACGTGGACCGTCTGCTATCCGCGGCTGGTCTCGGACGGCACGCTTTTCGACGCGATGCGGGTCGCCACCGCGCTCGGCACGGGCCCGGAAAGCCTTCTTCCCTTTGAGACCGAGGCGGCCGAGGAGTGGCAGGAGGCGCTGGCCGGCCTCACGCCACCCGAGTTGTCCGCCCACCTGAGTTTCTTCTGCACCGAGGGCGAGGAGGGACTGATGTACCTGCGAACCGAGCGGTCGGGCGGCGACCTGCTCGCCGAGCAGGGGTGCACGCTGATCGCCAACTGGGAGGAGGGACAGAGCCAGGTCGAGTTCGCGGTCGTCCAGGTCGGCGAGTTCCTGGCAGGACCGCGCCCGTCCTGAAGAAGACCCGTCAGGGCCGGACGGTAGGCGGCGCGAGGCCGCCTGCCGTCCGGCTTTTCGCCCGGGTCCGTGTGACCAGGCGCGAAGTGGTCGTGAGCGGCGGGGAGCGGGCGGCGTGACCGGAAACACGTGCCGGGCGGGATGACCCGGGAAATGCCGGGCGTCGACCTCTGTCGGTGCGGTACGGCGCGAGGTGACGTCCCGCGTTCCGGAGAGCTCTCCCCATGTGCCTATCGGGTGGTGTTCCCGCCCAGGTAGGTCCGCAGGTGCCGGGCGGTGAGGGAGTCTCCCGTCGAGACGAGGTCGGCGGGGGTGCCGGTGAAGACGATCCGGCCGCCGTCGTGTCCGGCTCCGGGACCGAGGTCGATGATCCAGTCGGCGTGGGCCATCACGGCCTGGTGGTGCTCGATGACGACGACCGTGTTGCCGTCGTCGACGAGCCGGTCCAGCAGGGCGAGGAGCTGGTCCACGTCCGCCAGGTGCAGGCCGGTGGTCGGCTCGTCCAGCACGTACGTGGTGGCCTTCTCCGCCATCCGGATGGCGAGCTTGAGCCGCTGTCGTTCGCCGCCGGACAGGGTGGTGAGCGGCTGGCCCAGGCCGAGGTAGCCCAGGCCCACGTCGGAGAGCCGGTCGAGGACGGCCCGCGCCGCGCCGAAGCTCGCCTTCGAGGCCGCAGGGGAAGAGGCCGTGCCGGGAGCGAAGAAGTCGCGGGCCTCGGCCACCGACATCGCGAGCACCTCGCTGATGTCCTTGCCGCGCAGCTTGTGGGTGAGCACCTCGGGGGTGAACCGCTTGCCCTCGCACTGCTCGCACACCGACGCCACCCCGGCCATCATCGCCAGGTCGGTGTAGACCAGGCCGATGCCCTTGCAGTTGGGGCAGGCTCCCTCGGAGTTCGCGCTGAACAGGGCGGCCTTGACCCCGTTCGCCTTGGCGAAGGCGGTGCGGATCGCGTCGAGCAGCCCGCTGTAGGTGGCCGGGTTGCTGCGGCGCGAGCCCCGGATCGGGGCCTGGTCGACCACCGCGACGTCGTCCCTGCGGGGGAGCGAGCCGTGGATCAGCGAGCTCTTGCCCGAGCCGGCGACGCCGGTGACCACGGTGAGCACGCCGAGGGGGATGTCGACGTTCACGTCCTTGAGGTTGTGCAGGCGGGCGCCGGTGATCGACAGTTGCCCGCTGGGCTGCCGTACCTTCTCGCGCAGGCGGGCCCGGTGGTCCAGGTGGCGGCCGGTGAGGGAGTCCGACGCGCGCAGCCCGGCCACGTCGCCGGTGAAGCAGATCCGCCCGCCGGAGGAGCCGGCGCCGGGGCCGAGGTCGACCACGTGGTCGGCGATCTCGATCGTCTCCGGCTTGTGTTCGACGACCAGGACCGTGTTGCCCTTGTCGCGCAGGCGCAGCAGCAGGTTGTTCATCCGCTCGATGTCGTGTGGGTGCAGCCCGACCGTGGGCTCGTCGAAGACGTAGGTGACGTCGGTCAGGCTGGAGCCGAGGTGGCGGACCATCTTCACCCGCTGGGCCTCGCCCCCCGACAGGGTGGACGACTCGCGGTCCAGGCTCAGGTAGCCCAGGCCGATCTCCACCAGTGACTCCAGCGTGTTGCGCAGGGTGGCGACGAGCGGCCCCACCGAGGTGTCCTCGATGCCCCGGACGAAGTCGGCCAGGTCGCTGATCTGCATCGCCGCGCAGTCGGCGATGTTGCGGCCGTCGATCTTCGAGGCGAGCGCGGCGGGGTTGAGCCTGCTGCCGCCGCACGCGCGGCAGCTCGTGAACGTCACGGCCCGGTCCACGAACGCCCGGATGTGGGGCTGCATCGACTCCCGGTCCTTGACGAGATAGAGCCGCCGTACCTTGACCAGGAGCCCCTCGTAGGTGGTGTTCATCGTGCCGATTTTGATTTTGGTGGCGGGTTTGTGCAGGAAGTCCTCCCACTGGGTGGGGGTGTAGTCCCTCAGCTTGACGTCGGGGTCGAAGAACCCCGAGTGGGCCAGGCCCTGCCAGTACCACGAGTCCACGGTGAAGTTGGGGGCGGTGATCGCCCCCTCGTTGAGCGAGCGGTCGACGTCGACGAGCTGGGAGACGTCGATGTCGGAGACCCGGCCGAGCCCTTCGCACTCGGGGCACATGCCCTCGGCGCTGTTGAAGCTGAACGCGCTCGAGGTGCCGACGTGAGGGGTGCCGATCCGGCTGAAGACGATCCGCAGCATCGTCTGCGCGTCGGTCGCGGTGCCGACCGTGGAGCGGGAGTTGGCGCCCATCCGCTCCTGGTCGACGACGATCGCCGCGCTCAGGTTGCGCAGGCCGTCGACGTCGGGACGGCCGAGGCTCGGCATGAACGACTGGACGAAGGCCGTGTAGGTCTCGTTGATCAGACGCTGCGACTCCGCCGCGATGGTGCCGAAGACGAGGGAGGACTTCCCGGAGCCGGAGACCCCGGTGAAGACGGTGAGCCGCCGCTTGGGAATGTCGAGCGAGACGTCGGCCAGGTTGTTCTCCCTGGCGCCGCGAACCTCGATCACGTCGTGGCTGTCCGCGGCGGCCGGGCGGCGCCGCGGGCCGCCTGATCCGACCGGTGTGGCGGGTGGGAACACGAACCTTCTCACGCGATATCCTTAGGGTGTAAAGAGTTAGCCCGGCAAAGTTAGTTTATGCCGTAAGGAGTTGCAAGTGGTCGTCTTCGCCGGACAGGGCGACGCGCGCCGTTCGATGGCGCTGCTGTGGCGTACCACCAGGTCGGACCAGGCGCGTCCCGGGCCCAAGCCCGCGCTGAGCGTGGACCTCATCGTGGACACGGCCGTCGCGATCGCCGACTCCGAGGGGATGGCCGCGCTCTCCATGCGCGCGGTGGGCGAGCGGCTCGGACGCACGGCGATGGCCCTCTACACCTACGTCCCCAGCAAGAGCGAGCTGGTCGACCTGATGTACGACCGGGCCCTCGCCGAACTGTCCACCCACCACGACCTGGAGGCGGGCTGGCGGGCGGCCGTGACCTCCTGGGCGCGGGAGGCGTGGGAGTTCTACATACGGCATCCGTGGATGCTGCAGGTGTCGCAGGCCCGCCCCGTGCTGGGTCCCAACGAGTACGTCATGATCGAGGAGCTGATGCGGATCCTCCGGGAGACCGGGCTGGACGCCGGGACGCTGCGGCGCGTCGCGGGGACGCTCTCCTGCTTCGTGCGCGGGGCGGCGCAGACGGTCGCGGAGGCGCGTCAGGCCCCGGCGGCGACCGGGCTGTCCGACGAGGAGTGGTGGTACGCCCGCTCGGCCCTGCTGACGGAGGTCGCCCCCGATTTCGCCGAGCGGTTCCCCACGCTGACCTGGATGGAGGGCGAGGGCGCCTACCAGGCTCAGGACGAGACCGTCCCCTACCTGGAACAGGAGGGGAGAGACACCTTCGCCGCCGGGCTCGTCATCCTCCTGGACGGGATCGAGGCGGCCATGGGCGAAGCCGATGCCTAATCGGGCCGCTGAGGGGCAGGGGGCCCCTATGAAAAAGTTCTTCAAGGTCGTAGTGGCACGAAGGTTGTCTCGTACACCGATAGGTCTGGCGATCCTGGGGGCGGGCTGGTTCCTGGGACGGCGGCGCAGGCAGCGTGAGCAGGAGCAGGCGGGGCGAGGGCGGGAGTACGCGACGCGGGGAGGCGGGCGCCCGGTCCGCTCTGGCCGCCGCTGAAAACCTCCGGGGTCGACGCCCCGGCCCTCGCGCGCACGGGCACGGTCGTCTCGGCAGGCGCCGGTCGGACGGGGCTCGGCGGGGCGTCGACCGTTGCCGCGCCTCACCGTCAAGGCACCGGCAGGACACCTGTAGGACCGAGCGGACGCTCGATGGGGCGAGCGGCGAGAGGACAGCGGGGCGAGAGGACAGGGGGAACGACGAGAGGGCCCGGTCGATCATCGACCGGGCCCTCTCGTCGTTCCCGTGTTCCCCGTACCGCTTCCGGATCTCCCAGGTGTCCCGGAGCCGCCGGGGCCGGGAGGCTCAGCTGAACATCGCCTCCATGGTCTCGTGCGACTGCTCCTTCTTGGCGTCGGACTCGCTGCCCCAGCAGGTGTTGAGGATGATCCGGGTGCGGTCCTCCGACAGCGGGACCGTGCGGTGCAGCGTCGTGTCGGAGCGCAGGAAGTAGATGTCGCCGGTCTCGTGGGCGTAGGTGCTGATCGGCTGCTTGATGAGGTGGTCGTGGACCCGGGGGTCCTCCTTCACCCAGTTGGTGTGGGGGACGCACTGGAGCATGCCGCCGTACTCGCTGCTCGGCGCCTCCATGATCCAGATGAGGGTGAAGCTGAAGTCGCCCCAGTGCCAGCCGTGGGTGTCGCCCTGCTTCTCCTGGCGGATGATGACGTACTTCTCCTCGTCCCAGGGGCAGGCGACGACCGGCTCGTTGGCCAGCCGGCCGAGGAAGTCCTTGAGGGTGGCGGAGTCATAGAGCTCCGGGATCAGGGTGCTGTCCTGTGCGATGGACTGCTGGCTGACCGTGCTCATCTTCCTCGGCGAGTTGCTGGTCTCCTTGAGGTTGATGTCGATCCGGCGCGCGTGCAGGTCGAGCAGCCGGTCCACCTCGTTCGAGACGAGATCCTTGATCTCGCCGGAGACCACGTTCCGCAGCTTGACATAGCCGTTCCTGCGGAAATCATGGGAAAGTTTACGGATTTCCCAGGGGTCCTGAAAGGTCTTTTCGAGATGCTCCGCGATCCGATCGTCGAGTGAGAGCTTCCGGTGGCCGGTCTCGTAGTTGGGAGTCGGCATGCGTTTTCTCCTCCGTGGTTATCGAGTCCGTGGTCATCGAGGTTTTCAGAACCGTAACACGCGATTGGCGGACGCAAATGGCGTGCGTTGTTCGTCCACTCCCGCTGTGAAACCATAAGCGGATTCCATCCGACCGGCTTCAGCGATTACTCAGACTACGCAGGGACGAGCGTCATGAACACCAAAGTCACATTCGTCGAGCTGTCTGCATTCGAGGCCATCCTGCCCCTCGCCTCCGGTTACATGCAGGCCTACGCACAGCACGACCCCGAGGTGGGGCCGCGATGTGAGTTCGAGATCTTCTCCGCACCCGTGTCCGCGAACCGGGAGGAAGTGATCGATGAACTCCTCGGCAGGCGCAGCGACGTGTACGCCATCAGCTGTTACATCTGGAACATCGGATTCGCGCGTGCCGTGCTGGCCGCGCTGCACGAGCGGCTCCCGAAGGCCCAGTTCATCCTCGGCGGCCCGCAGGTCATGCAGCACGCCCACGAGTACGTCCCCCCGGAGCAGGAGAACGTCGTCGTCTGCAACGGCGAGGGCGAGAAGACGATGGTGCAGTACCTGAGGCAGGTCCTCAGCGACGACCCCGACTTCGCCGCCGTCCACGGGATCAGCTTCTGGCGGTCGGGGGAGCTCGTCACCACCGAGGCCGCCGAGCGGGTACGCGACCTCATGGAGGTGCCCTCGCCCTTCACCTCAGGCGTCTTCGAGGAGGGCAAGTACACCACCGCCATCCTGGAGACCAACCGCGGATGCCCGTTCAGCTGCGGTTTCTGCTTCTGGGGTGCGGCGACCAACGACAAGGTGCACAAGTTCGAGGACCAGCGGGTCCGCGACGACATCACCTGGATCAGCAAGAACAACTTCGTGTCGATCTTCATCGCCGACGCCAACTGGGGCATGGCCCCGCGCGACGTGGAGCTCACCCGCCACCTGGTGGAGTGCAGCGAGGAGAACGGCTACCCGGTGATGGTCTCGATGGCCGCGGCGAAGAACAAGCCGGACCGCATGGCCGAGATCACCGAGATCCTCGTGCAGGGCGGCCTGCTGACCAGCCAGCCCATCTCGCTGCAGTCGATGAGCTCCAAGACCCTCGAACTGGTCGACCGCTCGAACATCAAGCCCGCGACCTACACCGAGCTGCAGAGGACGCTCAGGGAGAAGCGCATCAGCTCCTACATCGAGCTGATCTGGCCGCTTCCCGGAGAAACCCTCGACTCCTACAAGGAAGGGGTCGCGGAATTGTGCCGGCTGCGTGCCGACACGCTGATCGTCTATCCGCAGCTCCTTCTTCACAACACCTCCATCCACGCGAAGCGCGACCTTCTCGGAGTGCAGGTCGAACGCGTTCCCAGTGATGTCACGGAAGCCGATGTCGTGGTCGGCACGAACTGGGTCAGCCGCGAGGAGTGCGAGCGTGGAACGTGGTTCTACTACGCGGTCCACTCGCTCTACAACCTGCGCGGCCTGTATTATCTCGCCAATTATCTGGAGAGGTCGGGCAGGAGAAGTTTCGAGGATTTCTTCACCGACGCCGCGACATATTTCGAGAGCCGTACGGACACCGAGGTCGCGACTTTCTTCCGCGATTCCGTGGAGAAACTCTGGAACTATGACTTCCATAATTTCGGGATGGTCGCGCATCTCGTCCTGCATTCGCACCGCGAGGAGTTCGACGCGTTGCTCGTCGACTTCGCCCGCAGTCAGTCCTGGTGGCGGGACGCCGGGGCGCGGGCGGCGTTCGAGCTCGACCTGCTGGCCCGGCCCTACATCTACCTGGCCAAGCCGAAGCCGCCCCGCTACGACTTCACCGAGCTGGGCGTCGAGTCGCGCGCCGGGGCGCGCGGGAAGACGACCTCGGTCGTGGACATGCCCGCCGATCTGGCGGCCCTGCTCATCGACCTCGACGTGACCGGCCTGGAGGCGGGCCAGGAGCTTCTGACCCGCTTCGAGCTCGACCACCCGCGCGGGCGCAAGCTGCCGTTCATGCCGGAACGCAGCCTGGAGCACAACGCCTCCTACTGCCAGGGCATGGTGCTGCGGCTGCGGGAGTATCTCCCCACCTGGCGGCCCGAGTCCGAGACCGCCGCGCTTCCCGGGCGGCGCTGAGCACCTCCCGTCGCGCTGCCCGGCAGAGGCGCGGAGCCGTCCGCCGGGCCGCCCGCGAGGGCGCGGGGTCGCCGGGGCCGCCAAGGTCACCGCGGCCGTACGCGATGAGGGTCGTGGCCGCGGGTGACGAAGGACCGAGGCCGCGCATGACGAGGGCCCGGGGGGGGGGTGCGGCCGGGGCCGCGGGCTGCGCCG